>CAZHCY010000037.1:0-12606 GCA_964531185.1 uncultured Desulfovibrionales bacterium
AATTTCCATGGCCCGGCCTCCCAGCACATAGGAAGGTCTGACCACCACAGGATAACCGATCTGCTGGGCCACTTTTCCAGCTCCTTCCACAGATCTGGCTGTTCCGTTGGCCGGCTGCAGCAGCCCCAGCTTCTTGATCAGGGCCTGAAACCTTTCCCTGTTCTCAGCCCTGTCTATGCTGTCCGGAGAAGTGCCCAGAATGGGCACTCCCGCCTTCATCAGCGGAACAGCCAGGTTCAGCGGGGTCTGGCCGCCAAACTGGATGATTACGCCTTCTGGTTTTTCAAAGTCAATGATGTTCATGACATCTTCAAAGGTCAAGGGCTCAAAATAAAGATAGTCGGAAGTGTCATAGTCAGTGCTGACAGTTTCGGGATTGGAGTTGACCATTATGGATGAGGCCCCCATCTCTCTCAGGGAATAGGCGGCATGGACACAGCAGTAATCAAATTCAATGCCCTGGCCTATTCTATTGGGGCCTCCGCCCAGGATCATTATTTTGCGGGTATCATGGGGAGTTATTTCACTTCCTTTTTCATAGGTGGAGTAATAATAGGGGGTATAAGCCTCAAACTCAGCTGCACAGGTGTCCACCAGGTAATAGGCCGGCTCCACGCCCAGCTTTTTCCTGATCCTGCGCATATCATTTTCTGAGGTTCCCCAGATAAGGGCCAGCTGGCGGTCGGAAAAGCCCAGCTCCTTGGCCCGGGGCAGACTGCTGCGAAGCTGCGGGTTGTTGATGGACAGGCTCTGGCCGGTTTTGGCCTTGAGCATTTCCTGCTCAAAATCCACCAACTCTTTAATCTGACGGATGAACCAGGGATCAATCCCGGTCAGGGAGTTGATTTTATCTATGGAAAATCCTTTGAGAAGAGCATGGCGCAGGGAGTAGATTCTTCTGGAGTTGGGGGTACGCAGGCTGGAGCAGATATCTTCTTCTGAAGGCAGATCCTCGTTAAAGGCTGAGGCCAGGCCCAGCTGTCCTGTTTCCAGGGAACGGAGGCCCTTCTGCAGGGCTTCCTTGAAGGTCCGGCCGATGGCCATGGTCTCGCCCACGCTCTTCATGGAAGTGGTCAGCAGGTCCTGGGAGCCTGGAAATTTTTCAAAGGTGAACCTTGGTATCTTGACCACGCAATAGTCAATGGTAGGTTCAAAAGAGGCCATGGTTTCTCTGGTAATGTCATTGGGGATTTCATCCAGGGTGTAGCCCACGGCCAGCTTGGCCGCGATCTTGGCAATGGGAAATCCAGTGGCCTTGGAAGCCAGAGCTGATGACCTGGACACCCTTGGATTCATCTCAATGACCACCATGTCCCCGTTTTGGGGGTTGACTGCGAACTGGACATTGGATCCACCGGTCTCAACTCCGATTTCCCGCATAATGGCCAGGGAAGCATCGCGCATGGCCTGGTACTCCCGGTCAGTCAGGGTCTGGGCCGGGGCCACGGTAATGGAATCCCCGGTATGTACGCCCATGGCGTCCACATTTTCAATGGGACAGATGATTACGCAATTGTCTTTATTGTCCCGCATGACCTCCAGTTCGAATTCTTTCCATCCAAGGACTGATTCCTCCAGCATGACCTCGTTTATGAGGCTGGCAGCCAGGCCCTGGGAGCAGATGTGCTCAAGGTCTTCCATGTTGTAGGCTATGCCGCCGCCGGTGCCCCCCAGGGTGTAGGCGGGACGGATAATGATGGGGAATGGAATCCTGCGGCCCAGCTCTCTGACCTGCTCCATGCTGCGGGCGATATCGCTTTTGGGAACTTTGAGCCCGATATTGGTCATGGCCTGCCGGAACTCCTGCCGGGATTCCGCTTTCTGAATGGCTGGAAGGGAGGCTCCAATGAGTTCAACAGCATATTTGTCCAGAGTCCCGTTTTCTGCCAGGGCCACGGCAGTGTTCAGTCCGGTCTGGCCCCCCAGGGTGGGCAGCAGGGCGTCCGGCTTTTCCCGGGCGATTATTCTGGCCACGGTTTCAGGCTCTATGGGCTCGATATAGGTTTTATCGGCCAGTTCAGGATCAGTCATGATGGTGGCTGGATTGGAATTGACCAATACCACCTGGTATCCTTCTTCTTTAAGGGCTTTAAGGGCCTGAGTTCCTGAGTAGTCGAATTCACAGGCCTGGCCAATGACAATGGGTCCAGAGCCGATAAGCATGATTTTTTTCAGGTCAGTTCTTTTTGGCATGGCGGATAACTACTTTTTTGCGGTTCAGGGGATAAGCCGGAGCCTGCCTGAATATTAAGGCGGTCCGGGCCTCGGCTGATCCATGGTTTCAGGCTGCTTGGCACGGGCTGTCAGGCCCGGCAGCCAGGTACCGGTCAAGCCACGTCACAGCAAAGCTTTTAATTCTTCTGGCATTTTCCAGCAGGGCAGACTTTGCAGCTGTCCGGCACCTGCCGGATGCTCAAAATTCCAGGGCGCAGCAGAGCCGGTCCCTGAGGGTTAATAAAAAAGTTTTGCTGCAGAGGTAACGGATTTATTTACTGCTAATGATACCGAAGGTCAACATTAATGAATTCACTGCCAGGCTCCGGGTGTTCAAGGGTTTTCATGGTCCAGGCCTGGTTATGAAGGAAATTTTTTGCATAATGGCCGCAATATTGGACAGTTTATTGAAATTTGTCTAAAATTATTTTTCTGGGCAGGTTGATGTTTCCCAAAGCGGCCTTTTCTTCTGTCAGGGCAGCACGGATCCGGGTGCCCTGGAGAAAAGAAAGCCATCCAAGGCCTTGTGCGGATCATGCCCTGTTTAAACATTTCCTGGCCCGGACCTGGTGACAAAAATGTAATGTTTAAGGCAAGTCTGGTGAATTTGTTTACGAAATTGTTTTTTTTATGCCTGAAAAACCGGTAAAATGCGCCTTGGTCTTGTTCAACTGAATCCCAGGGTCTGTGATTTCAGACGGAATGTGCGCAGAATCCTGGAAGGGGCTTCCAGGGCCTTTGAGCAGGGAGCCGGTCTGTGTATTACGCCTGAACTGGCTGTAATGGGCTATCCGCCGCTGGATCTTGTATTCAGCAGGGATATCATGGCTGACTGCAGTCAGGCCCTGGCAGATCTGGCCCGTGCTGCTGAACATATGGGGCCTCTGCTGGTGGGAGGGCCGTATATGCCTGATCAGCGCCCTGGAGTGATTCATAATGGAGCCTGGCTGCTGAACAGGGGCAAGGCAGAAGCTTTTTTCGGAAAATCCCTGCTTCCCAACTATGATGTGTTTGATGAGCAGCGGTATTTTACTCCTTATGAAGGGCCTAAGATGTTTTGTCTGGGCCGGATTAGAATCGGGGTGACCATTTGCGAGGATGTCTGGAATGACAAGGATTTCTGGGAAACCACCCGGTACGGGGCTGATCCGGTGCAGGTCCTGGCTGATCAGGGCGCGGACCTGCTGGTCAATCTCTCGGCTTCTCCCTTTTCTCTGGGCAAACAGAAGATCAGGAAAGCCATGCTGGCTTCCCTGGCCTTGAAATACCGGCTGCCGGTAGTGTTCTGCAATCAGACCGGAGGAAATGACGAACTGGTGTTTGACGGCAGGAGCATGGCTCTGGATGCTGAGGGGTCAGTTCTGGCAGCAGCAGCGGAATTTTCTGAAGATGTGCTGGTGGTGGATACCGGGGATAAGCAGGGCAACAGAATAGCCTGGCATGATGATTCCAGGGAAGGGGAAACATGGCAGGCCCTGGTGACCGGAGTCAGGGATTATGTGCGCAAAAGCGGTTTTTCCAGGGTCGTTCTGGGGCTTTCCGGGGGAATTGACTCAGCTCTGGTAGCTGCAGTAGGGGCCAGGGCCCTGGGCCCGGAGAATGTGACCGGAGTGCTCATGCCTTCTCCATACTCCAGCCGGGCCAGCATGGATTATGCATACAAGCTGGCTTCTAATCTGGGCATCAAGACTGTGACTTTGCCCATCAACAGTCTCATGGACGAGTATGACCACTCTCTGGATCCGGTTTTTCACGGGCTGGACAGGGATACTACCGAAGAAAATATCCAGGCCAGGATCAGGGGGAACCTGCTCATGGCTCTGTCCAACAAACGCGGGGAACTGGTTCTGGCCACAGGAAACAAATCGGAAACAGCTGTGGGTTACTGCACTCTTTACGGGGATATGTGCGGGGCCCTGGCTCCCATTTCAGACGTGCCCAAGACCCTGGTCTATTCAGTGTGCCGCTGGCTGAACAGCAAAAGCAGGGAAGTAATTCCTTCTGGAATACTCACCAGAGCTCCTTCTGCTGAACTGAGACCCGGACAGACTGACCAGGACTCTCTGCCCCCTTATGAGATTCTGGATCAGATTCTGCATTTGCACGTTCAGTCTTTTCTGGGCTTCAGAGAGATTGTGGACAGAGGCTTTGAGCCGGATGTGGTGGCAAAGGTTCTGAATATGGTTAAAAAGTCCGAGTTCAAGCGCAGGCAGGCGGCTCCGGGTATCAAGATCACTGATGTGGCTTTTGGCACCGGCCGCCGCATGCCCCTGGCCTGCAAGTGTACCAGTACGGGCCGGCAGTGATTCACATCCGGCTCAATAAAAATCAGCCAGCCGGGCGTTTTCAGCAGGCTGTGAACAACCCATAACCCAGCAGGGATAGATATGTGTCGTCTTTTCTCATTGACCAGCAGTGACCCGGTTTCTCCCATTAAAGCCATAGAGGCTCTGGATATAATGAAGGAAGGTCATGACGGGTCCGGCATCGGCCTTTTTCTGAGCGATCTGGGAGGGCCTTTTGCCGGAATGAAGCATTTGCCAATACTTTCAGGCATATTCTCCCATGCCGGTCTCAGGCGTCTGGAAGAATACATGTCAGCCAGAGACTTCAGGCCCAAATACCAGCTGACCCTGGACGTCAGAAATGGTCCCCCTCCAGGCACGCCTTCCAGAGATGTTTATCTGGCCCAGGCCTATGAGCCGCCTGACCAGTGGCAGGATCTGCCTGCAAAAACCAAAGAGGAGTTTCTGACCGGCATCCGCCTGGAGCTCAGAAGCCTGGGCATGGAAAAGGAGGATATGGTAATTTTCAGCTTCTGGCCTGATGTGATCATGATCAAGGAAGTGGGAGATCCCATGGAGGTTGGAATCTATCTGGGCCTGGACCGGGAGGAGCTGAAAGCCGGAAGGATTCTGGCCCAGGGCAGGCAGAACACCAACTACGGCATAAACCTCTATGCCTGCCATCCTTTTTTTATACAGGGTGTCTCCACCATGACCAACGGGGAAAACACGGCTTTCATCCCCATCAGAGAGTATCTGAGCACCCAGGGCGTCAGAGGATATGAAGGATATCAGTCGGATTCCGAGGTGTTTACCCATATTCTGCATTATACCCTGAAGAAGCTGGGCCTGGGGATTGAGGCTTACAAACATGTGATCACTCCCCTTCAGGACAGTGATCTCAATTCTCATCCGGATGCAGCCTTTCTGAGAAATCTCAAGCAGTCCTGCCGGCGGCTGATCATTGACGGACCCAATTGTGTTATTGGCTGTCTTCCGGACAAGACCATGTTCATGGTCCAGGACCGCAAAAAACTGCGGCCCGGAGTTGTGGGAGGAGGCCCCGGCCTTTTCGCCTTTTCATCCGAGTCCTGTGGTCTTGACGCAGTGATTCCGGACAGGGACAAAACCAAGGATTTTCAACCCATGCATCTTGATACGGTCATTGTTGAGCCGGATTGCGCGGAGGTAAGAGTATGCAGGCAAACAGAGCCATTACACCTTCAACATTAAGCCAGAGGGAACTGCCCTGGCAGATACACTGGGATATTCAGGCCTGCACTCTTTGCGGCCGGTGTACTGCGGTCTGCCCGGTTAATGCCATTGAACTGGGCACTTTCAGAAAACGAAAGATCAGCCCCGGTCTTCCCGGAGGACCTGAAAAGCCGTCAGCAAGCTTCAGTGTTTATTATGGCATAAGACAGAAAACCGATGCTGACTATGCCTGCATCGGCTGCTCCATGTGCAACCTGGTCTGTCCCAATAATGCCATCCGGCCAGTTCGTTCGGAGACTGATGATTCTCTGCGTTTTCACAGAGACGGCAAAGGTCTGCCCAGGACACGGGGGGGCCGGAGAAATTCCAGGGAAAGCATTCTGGATCAGATCAAGTTCACCAGAATCTCCATGCTGACAGATCCGGCTCTGGATGCCGGAAGACATGAATTTGAGCTGCGGACTCTCATTGGCCGTGTCCTGTCTCCGCCGGATGCCCTGAAGGCTGAAAGGGAACAGGGCTGGATGCCGCCGGTGAGGCAGATTTATCCCCTGATGATCGGAGGCATGAGTTTCGGGGCTCTGTCTCCCAATATGTGGGAAGGCCTGCAGATGGGGGTGGCCTACCTGAACGAGGAATTGAATATCCCGGCCCGGATCTGCACTGGAGAAGGGGGGTGTCCGCCCCGGCTTCTTCGGTCCAGATTTCTTAAATATGTTATTTTGCAGATCGCCAGCGGTTATTTTGGCTGGGACGAGATTATTCACGCCATTCCGGAAATGAAGGAAGATCCCTGCGCAGTGGAGATTAAATACGGTCAGGGAGCCAAACCCGGAGACGGCGGTCTTTTGCAGTGGCATAAGGTAAACAAGCTTATAGCAGCCATCAGGGGGGTGCCTCCCGGAGTAAGTCTGCCCAGTCCTCCTACGCACCAGACCAAATATTCCATTGAGGAGGCAGTGGCCAAGATGATCCAGTCCATGAGCATGGCCTGGGGGTTCAGGGTCCCGGTATACCCCAAGATTTCAGCTTCAAGGACTTCTCTGGCGGTTCTGAACAATCTGACCCGCAATCCCTATGCGTCCGGGCTGGCCGTGGACGGCGAGGACGGAGGGACCGGTGCTGCATACAATGTCTCCATGGATCACATGGGGCATCCCATAGCTTCCAATATAAGGGATTGTTATCTTAATCTGGTCAAGCTGGGCATGCAGAATGAGATTCCCCTCATTGCCGGGGGCGGAGTCGGCAAGAACGGCAATCTGGCCGCCAACTCCGCTGCCCTGTTCATGCTGGGGGCCAGCGCCGTACAGGTGGGAAAATATATCATGCAGTCTGTGGCCGGCTGTCTGGGTACAGAAGGGGACAGGTGCAATATCTGCAATATCGGCCGGTGCCCCAAGGGAATAACATCCCAGGATCCCAGGCTTTACCGCCGTCTGGATCCGGAAAAAGTGGCTGAACGTCTTGTGGATGTATATGTCAGTTTTGATATTGAACTGAAGAAGATAGTAGCTCCGCTGGGACGATCCACATCCCTGCCCATAGGCATGTCCGATGCTCTGGGCATAGCAGACAAGGCAGCAGCTGACCGGCTGCAGATTCAATATGTGGTCTGATGTTTAAAACAGTACCTGTTCAGTCTTTTGCTGGACATACTGGACCCTGGCTTTGCCCGGCTGGTAACAGTTCAGCCCTTTTTAAGGGCGCAGGGGACAGGCACCCCGTCACCCGCTTGAGCTGAATTTTTGAAGTTGAATGCCTGTTGGATTGCCAAGCGGGTGACGGGAGAGCCAGTCCCCCTGCCACGTTCAAATGGCTGAACTGTTATCCAGGTTGCAGTTTTTACCCGGCGGGAAATGCTTGTGTGAAGGTCCGGGGGCTGCATTTCATGGAAACAGCAGGGCGGACAACCAGGGTTTGAGAATACAGACCGGCAAAAATTAAGGCATCAACGCTTTGAACTGGAGATAGGGATAAATGAGCAATAACCAGAAGGTCCTCCTTGCAGGACAAGATGAATCAGGAAGGATTCCCTCCAGGATCCTTGAGGAACGTGTACAGGAGGCTGTCAGGTCCGGGGCCAGGGAAATCGAGATAAGGGCCAAGGGCCAGCACGGCCTGGGAGGCAGAATATTTGAGGCAGGCCAGGAAAAGGTCAGGGTGCGCATCACTGGTGCTCCGGGGCAGCGAACCGGGGCCATGGGCACCATGGGCACAACCATAGAAATTGACGGTCCAGCTTCTGACGACCTGGGCTGGCTTAATGCCGGGGCTGAAATCATTGTCCACGGCTACGCCACCAATGGAGTCTGCAATGCCATGGCTCAGGGGAAGGTTTATGTGGCCGGGAATATCGGGGCCAGGGGCATGACCATGACCAAGCACAATCCCAGGTTTGATCAGCCTGAGCTCTGGGTGCTGGGATCGGCTGGAGACTATTTTGCTGAATTTATGGCTGGAGGAACAGCAGTAATCTGCGGATATGAACCTCAGGATCCGGAAAATATACTGGGTTACAGGCCATGCGTGGGCATGGTGGGGGGAAGGATTTTTTTCCGGGGGCCTGTGAAGGGCTTCAGCCAGGCTGATGCCAAGCTGATTCCTGTTACTGATGATGCCTGGGAGTGGCTTGAAACTAATCTTAATAATTTTCTGGCCGCCATTAAACGGCCTGAGCTGGCAGAAACCCTGGCCAGAAGAAAGGAATGGCAGTGTCTTGCAGCCAAGACTCCCATGGAGAAGACTACTGCTCCCAGAAAGTCCATGGCCCGGTTCCGCACTGAGGTCTGGGACAAGGAACTTGGCCAGGGCGGCATGATAGGCGATCTGACTGATCTGGACCGCAGTCCGGTAGGCCTGATCGTTACCGGAGATCTGCGCCGTTATGTACCTGTGTGGGAGCATGCCAGGTATATGGCTCCCTGTCAGGCAGCCTGTCCTTCAGGCATTCCGGTTCAGGAACGCTGGCGTCTGGTAAGGGAAGGCAAAATTGAAGAGGCCATAGATCTGGCCCTGGCCTATACCCCGTTTCCTGCATCCATCTGCGGCTATCTCTGTCCCCATCTCTGTATGCAGAGCTGCACCAAGGCCGCAGGCAACCTGACTCCTGTGGATATTAGTCTTCTGGGTAAAGAGGGGGTCAGTGGCAAAGACCCTGAACTTCCGCCTTTGACCGGCTTTAGAACGGCTGTAATTGGAGGAGGCCCGGCAGGTCTGTCCGCAGCCTGGCAGCTGAGACTCATGGGCCATGAAGCAGTGATTTATGATGCTGAGGAGGTTTTGGGCGGAAAAATGAGTACAGCCATTCCTTCGCACAGACTTCCTGAAAAGGTGCTTGAAGCGGAACTGGCCCGGGTGCGCCGGGTTTTGCCCCATGTTCATCTTAAAGACGGCCTGGACAGGGAGCGCTTTAAACAGCTCAGGCAGGATTTTGATTATATTATTATTGCTGCTGGAGCCCAGCAACCAAGAACGCTTCCTGTAAATGGTGCTGAAAAGATGATTCCGGCTTTGACTTTTCTCAAGCAGGCCAAGCTGGGCAGGCAGAAGACAGGCCGGAAGGTGGTGGTCATCGGAGCTGGAAACGTGGGATGTGACGCTGCAGTGGAGGCCAGTCACCTGGGGGCGGAAGAGATTACCCTGATTGATATCCAGAAGCCGGCTTCCTTTGGCAAAGAGCGCCAGGAGGCAGAGAAGGCCGGAGCAAAGTTCAGGTATCCGGTCTTTACCAGGGAGATCACTGACCAGGGCGTTGTTCTGACCAGCGGGGAAGTGATAGAGGCGGACATGGTGATCATTTCCATTGGAGATGCTCCGGATTTGGATTTTCTGGAGGAAGATATTCAGGTGGACCGGGGTTTTGTGGTGGTGAACCAGGATTTTCAGACTTCAGATCCCAAGATTTTTGCCATTGGGGATATTGTCAAACCAGGACTGCTTACAGATGCCATAGGAGCAGGCAGAACAGCGGCCCTGGCCATGGACGCTCTGGTCCGAAAGGATATATCCAGGAATCTGCAGCAGGTTCCTGCTCCCAGTACAAGGGAGTTCAGCGAAACATCCGACCGGATTGATTACTCCAGAATGACCCTGGAGTATTATGATCCGCGCAAGCTGGAGTTTCACGGGATTGATGAGTGCGCAGCCCAGTGTTCCTCCTGCGGAAGATGCATGGACTGCGGGCTGTGTGATCAGGTATGCCCCACCAAAGCCATCAGACGCATTGAACAGGACAAAGGAACATTTGTCAGGGAGGCTGATGCAGACAGGTGCATTGGATGCGGTTTCTGCGAGAAATCCTGCCCCTGCGGGGTGTGGACCCTGGTGGAAAATTTTCCCCTGGGGTGAAAACCGGCCCTGGAAAAAGAAAGCATTGCTTGTTTTGGATACTCTGCTGGATGGGGACAGCCCGGGGCTGAGTCCATGGCCGGGTCTTTTGAACTCAGTTTTTAGCTGAATCCAACTAACAAATCTGTCCGGGCCGACTGGCACAGGTCTGCTGGAAACACGGCTGGTTTTGAGGCTCTGAAAAATCACCAACTGATCCGCATCCATCCCGGGTTATTCACAGACAGCCATGCCTCTGGATGCCCAGCCTTGAAAGGCTGTACCAGATCAGCTTCAATCCCTTCAGGTGTTTTTTTAATTGTAACAGTTCAGTCCTCTGCATGAGGCACGGCTTCCTGGCCGGAGGCGGCGCCCGGAGAAGGACTGATTCTTCCAGAGCTTGAATTTTCCAAGGCTGTTACTTTCTTGACAGACAAAAATTCTCTGTCAACATCTTGTATTTACTGACAATTTCCGGAATCCTGAATGTCCGCATCATTTATCAGCTTCAACAGCCTGATTTCTTTATCTTTACCTTTAACTTTTAACCTTAAACCTTTAACTCTCAAGAATACAAGGGAGGTACATATGCTGGTCAGCCAGGCCGTAAGGGCCAGGAGAAGCATCAGGAAGTTTCAGGACAAAGATATTTCCAGCGGACATATTCAAACCATGCTGGAGGCAGCCAGGCTGGCCCCTTCCGGGCTCAATGCCCAGCCCTGGAGATTCAAGGTGATCCAGGACAGGGAGGAAATAGCCTGGATGGCCCTGGAGGCTGGACAGGGGCAGCGCTGGCTCAAGTCTGCAAGGGCCGTCTTTGTCTGCTGCGCTGACCTGAAAGGTTATATGCAGGATGCCGGGGCCAATGTCCGCATGCTCAGAGACAGCGGAATCCTGCCTCTGGAAATGCTGGCCGGGATTGAGGATTACGTGGCCAGGGCCTCCCAGGCAGGACCGGAGCTGGTCAGGGGAGCGGCTGCAGCCAATTGCTTCATTGCCATAACCCAGATGATCCTTCAGGCTGTTGAGCTGGGACTGGGGACCTGCTGGGTGGGCATGTATGACGAAGAAGCCATTAAAAACAGATTCAGCATTCCCGGAGAAATGGCTGTGGTGGCCCTGCTGGCAGCAGGATATCCGGCTGAAGATCCCCAGCCGAGACCCAGAAAATCCCTGGATGAAATCCTGATTCCCTGAGCACAGGCACAGGCCTTTTTGAGCCATGATGTTCCGGGACAGTCCTTGGGATCTGGGCTGGTTTGGCTGTACAGGCGGGCATTTTCAAGCTTTTAGATCCTGGTTCTGCTGCCCCGGCAGTCTGCAGGTTTGCATGCTGTTCAAAAAGCTGCATTTTTTCAGGAAGCAGGGCTGTTTTTTAATTTTTATACAAAATTGTTTATGCAATCTATGCAGGAGGTATGCATGCCGGTTATCCAGTGTGATATAAGACAGGGCAGGACAGAAGAGCAGAAGCAGGCCATGGCCAGGGAAATCACCAGGGTGGTTCATGAGACAATAGGGGCGCCTGTGGAATATATTTACGTTCTTATCCGGGAAACACCGGGAAGTCACCATGTCAAGGCAGGGAATCCCCTGCCGGAATTTGTCCCTGAGGGCTAAAGGCAGGAAGGCTTGGCCATGTAAGCGTCCCGCCCGGGCGCACCCGGGACCGGACCTGCAGGCAGCTGTCTGGAATTGAGTGTTTGGACTTGCAAAAAGCCAAAAACAAGCCTTTGCTCAAGGTTTTTTGTCTGGTGTTTTTTGACAATTGTGGTAAGCTTCTGCGTAATTGTAAAATACTGACAGCTGAAAGTAACAATTTTGGACATTAAAGGCAGAGAAGCTTGCCAAGACTTTTTGGCCCTGATTCTCTGTCCTTTGATATTTTTCCTGTATTTCAGCAGCTTGCATTTTTGTACCTCAGATTTCCTGCCAGGGTATGTTCTTTGCTCCTATCCGGTCATGAAGCATGGTTTTCATTTCATATCTCATTTTTTCACAAGACTTGCCCGGTCAGGTTTTGCCTGTCCCACTTCTGATGAAGGCCTGAAGTTTCTTCTTGAAGTTCTGCTGGACTGCGGGGAGATGAAAAATGTCCTGGTAGCGGCATGTGAACAGGGAAGAAAGCCTCTGGTCCTGGCTGAAAAAAGTGCAGCTGACAGTCCGGGGACAGAGGCTCTTAGCAGACTGCTTGCTGCTCATTCCTGCAAAACTTTCTTCAGGTCCGGCCTTTTTGCAGTCACCGGCTCCCTGGACGGCAAGTGGGCCGTGCACCCAGACTGTCCACAAGCCCTGACCCGGCTGTCCAGCTCTGAGGAGCTTTATCTGGGGGCCGGATTTCAGATCAGTCCAGCCAGGACCGGACTGATCCTGGCCGAGTTCAGCCCGGAACACAGACAGAAACTCATGGAGGCCGGAGATCTGTTAAAGTGTTCAGGGGCCATTGCAGCCTGGCTCATGAAGCTTGATGATGCTTCCGGCTGCAGAAGCATTCTGCTTCCGGATGCAGGCGGTCAGGGCCTGTCCAAGGAAATCAGCCTTGTGCAGCATTTTCAGGTCATGG
>CAZHCY010000038.1:0-12439 GCA_964531185.1 uncultured Desulfovibrionales bacterium
TGAAAAGGACATGCCCAGACAATGGTACAATGTTTTGCCTGATCTGTCCGCTCCCCTGGCTCCGCCTCTTGATCCTCAGACCAGAAAGCCTCTTGATCCGCAAAAACTGGAAACCATATTCCCCAAAGCCCTTATTGAACAGGAAATGTCGCCCAAGCGCTGGATAGACATACCAGAGCCTGTTCTGGATATTTATAAGCTTTACAGGCCTTCGCCCCTGGTCAGGGCCAGGCGGCTGGAAAAGGCCATAGGCACCAAAGCCAGGATATATTATAAAAATGAATCAGTTTCTCCGGCAGGGTCGCACAAGCCCAATACAGCCATAGCCCAGGCCTGGTACAATCAGCAGGAAGGGGTAACCCGTCTGTCCACTGAAACAGGCGCGGGTCAATGGGGCACTGCGCTTTCCTTTGCCTGCAAAATGCTTGACATGCAGTGCACTGTGTACATGGTAAGGTGCAGTTATGATCAAAAGCCCTACCGGGGGATTATCATCAGATCCTATGGAGGGGAAGTTTTTCCATCTCCTTCCAGCAGGACTTCCATTGGCAGAAAAATTCTGGAAGAAGATCCTGATTCAGGCGGCAGCCTGGGCCTGGCTATTTCAGAAGCAGTGGAAGATGCAGCCCTGAATCCGGACACCAAGTATGCCCTGGGAAGCGTTCTGAACCACGTCATCCTTCATCAGACCATAACCGGCCTGGAAGTGAAAAAGCAGCTGGAACTGGCCGGAGAAAAGGCTGATATGCTGGTGGGATGTGTTGGAGGAGGCAGCAATTTCGCTGGTCTGGTGCTGCCTTTTATGCCTGAGAAGCTGAACGGGGAAAATATCCGTTTTGTGGCTGCGGAGCCCAGGGCCTGCCCCACGTTGACCAAAGGACGTTTTGCCTATGATTTCGGAGACATGGCCCAGCAGACTCCTCTGCTGAAAATGTATACCCTGGGCCATGCCTATTTCCCCCCGCCCATACACGCCGGGGGGCTTCGTTACCATGGTGAGTCTCCTATAGTGTCCCATATTGCCAGGCATGGATTTGTGGAGCCCAGGGCTTATTATCAGAATGAGGTCTTTGACGCAGCCAGGCTGTTCATGCAGGTTGAAGGTTTTGTACCTGCTCCGGAAACCTCCCATGCCATTAAAGCGTCCATTGATTTGGCCAGAGAGGCGGATCCGGGTCAGGTTATTGTATTTTTGTATTCAGGTCACGGTCTTCTGGATCTGGGCTCGTATGATGCTTATCTGCACGGAGAGCTCAAGGACAGTGATTTTTCAGACAAGGAAATTGAAAAAGCCCTGAAAACCTGTCCTGATGTTGGTGATCAGTAGAGTATGTTCAAGTCCGGAGTCAGTCCGGCTTGAAATGTTGAATGGCCAGAACCAGAGTGTTGTGGCGTGCCTTGTTTACAACCAGCAGCGGCCGAGCCCCTGAAATTTTATTTTATCTTGAATTATTCCAGGGGTTGAGCAGCTGCAGCACTTAAAATCATGGGAGCTGAAAATGATGGAGCTGTTTAAAAAAGGACTGTTTACCGGTTTGGGTCTGATGGTGGTCACCACTGAAGAGATTGAAAAAAAGATTAACAGCCTTGTGGAAAAGGGCAGGCTGACTGCTGAAGAAGGGGAAAACCTCATCAAGGAGCTGATGCACAGAAGCGAGGAAAGAAAAACCGAGTTTCAGGAAAAAATCGCGGCCAGTGTCAAATCAGCAGTGGCGTCACTGGATATTGCTGCCAAAACTGACCTGGACAATCTCCAGGCCCGGGTTTCCAGCCTTGAGGACCGCGTTGCAACCCTGGAAACCCTTGAAATGGAAGAAAAGAAAAAATCCGGCCAGGGTTAAGACAGCTGATTTTGCAAAGCCTTTACAGGGACTGAGAGATGAAATCCAGCCTCCAAAGACTGACATTAAAAGGCATCTGTAACAGTTTAGCCCTTTTTAAGGGCGCAGGGGACACGCACCTCAGCGCTTGTTTTCTGGTTGATGCAAACACAGATTTAGAAAAAACAAGCGCTGGGAGATCCAGTCCCCGTGCCTCATGCAAACGGCTGAACTGTTACAGGCATTTTGAGAGTTAAAGGTTAAAAGTTAAAGTTAAAGATAAAGAAATCAGGCTGTTGAAGCTGATAATGATACCGATATTCAGGATTCCGGAAATTATCAGTAAATACAAGACGTTGATAGAGAATTTTTGACTGTCAAGTTACAGGCAAATTTTTTCCTGAAAGGATTTGCCTGCAAAAGGTCGGAAATTACAGGATTCATCAAAAAACATCTCCATAAGCCATTGTTTTTACTGACCCCTGACTCCTGTTTCCTGACCCTTGTGACTGCAAAAACGAGTTTTTGCAGTGGAATCTGAAAGGCTTCTGTTTTGCTGGATCATGATTCGGCTGCCGGTTTCTGCTGCTCAACACTCATTTACCCCGGAAACATCATGGACATAAAAGCCATAGCCCATTTAGCCCGTTTTAAGGAGATAATATCCACACTGGTCAAGTATGGATTTGATGACATTGTGGATCGCCTGGGCATTCCGGGCCGGAAATACCTGGAAAAGATGCATGTTTATCATGCTGACTTGAATACCTGGCAAAGAATGCGCCTGGCTCTGGAGGAGCTGGGCCCAACCTTTATAAAATGCGGCCAGATTCTATCCCAGCGGGCTGATCTTCTGCCTGGGGAACTTCTGGATGAATTGCGCAAACTTCAGGATGACGTTCCTGCCGAGGATTTTCCAGCCATAAAAAAGGTGGTGGAAAGCAGCCTGAAAAAATCCTTGAATGACATTTTCAGTGAATTTGACCAGACACCTCTGGCAGCTGCTTCTCTGGCCCAGGTCCACAAGGGCAGACTAAAGAAAAACGGACAGGAAGTGGCGGTCAAGATTCAGAGGCCGGGTATTGAGGAAACCATAAAAAATGACATGGATATCCTGGAGAAGATTGCTATTCGTCTTGACGGACGCATGGAATCTTTCAAGGTTTACAATCTGCCCCAGCTGGTTCAGCGCATCAGAAAACTCATGCTCCAGGAACTGAATTTTGTCCGGGAGATGCGGACCATGCAGGTGGTCCAGGACACCATAAGGGATAGTTCCGGCATCCTCGTTCCCCAGACATTTCCTGATTACTGCACCCATTACGTCATTACCATGGAGCTGGCCAGAGGCCGCAAAATGAAGGATGTGGACATATTGGCCCTGAAACACAGGGCCGGCCTGGCCCGGAAAGGGCTTTCCCTGTCTTTGCATCAGGTCCTGGAGCACGGTTTTTTCCATGCTGATCCTCATCCGGGCAATTTTTTGATTGATGAAGAGGAAAATCTGATCCTGCTGGATTGGGGCATGGTGGGCAGGCTGACAGACAAGGTCAGATTCGAGCTGATAGATCTGATAGCTGCTGTGGTGGAAAACGACGTGGAAATCATCACCGAGATTCTGCTTGGTTTCACCATGGGCAGGGAAAACGTCAACCGGAATATCCTGCAGAACGAGATCCTGGAAGTTATCAGCCTGTTAACCAGGATACCCATCAAAGAGGTCAACCTGGGGCAGCTTCTTCTGGAGATGACCTCCATTCTCAGGTCCCACGGAAGGATTCTGACCACTGATCTGTCCATCATGATCAAGGCCCTGATTACGGCTGAAGGTACTGCCAGAACCCTTTATCCTGAACTTGACGTCATCAGTGAGGCCGAGCCCCTGGTCCGCCGGCTGAGTAAGACCAGGTTCAGTCCGTCCAATCTGTGGAGGATGGTTCAGCGCAATATCAGGTATCTTTTCCGGTTTCAGCATGAATTTCCCAGGCAGTCCCTGAATATAGTGAGCAAGCTGGACAAAGGAGAGCTGGCCATCAGGTTCCAGCATGAAAATCTGGAAGACATGCAGGCTACCATGGAAAGGATTGTCAACCGGCTGGTGGTGGGCATTGTGACTGCTGCGCTGTTTCTGGGGTCAGGCCTGATTATCCTGGCTGATGCCGGTCCTAAGATATGGGGCTATCCCACATTGGGGATAGTGGGTTATGTGGTGGCCCTTTTTCTGAGTCTGCGTCTGGTCATGGCCATGATCAGATCCAGACGAAGATGAGCTGTAACCGCAATCAATGTCTGTCAAGCCGAACCTTAACTTAACAGGAGGGCAGCAGTTGAGCCTTTGTTAAGGAAAGCAGAGGGCAGGCACCCCAGGGCCTGTTTTCCGGTTGATGTAAACAAAGGCCTGGAAAATCAAGCTCTGGGAGAGCCAGTCCCTGTGCCTAATATAAACGGCTGAACTTTTACACAGGAGGAAACATGTCCAGAAGCATAATTTTCGGAAAAAACAGCTGACCATACACCAGGAGGGCCCGGGAGGCCTACAAGGATCATGAATATATTGATGTGCTCAGCAACCCTGCCCAGCTGGAAAAAATGCTTGAGTATTCCGGGGGCAAGCGTAAAGTGCCGGTGATTGTGCAGGACGGCAAGGTGAGCATAGGATATAAGGGGGCCTGAGGGGTTTGAAGTTTTCCGGCTGGAAGCCGGAACAGATGAAAACCCCACAAGATCTGCATGCCAGGGGCTGGAAAATAGCAGTATCTGTTTTTAAGTAAAGGTTTGCTCCTGGCTGGAACCGGTTTTTAAAACTGTTTGCCCAGGGCTGGACAGAACAGTCAGGCCAGGTACTTCTGGAAGATATATTCCAGTCTGTTCAAAAGTTCATGAATATCCTCCAGGGTGGTCATTCTGCCCCAGGAAAACCTGATGGTCCCAAGTCCGTACTTGGGATTGACCTGCATTGCTTTGAGCACAGAACTCATTTCCCTGACTGTTCCGTGGCAGGCGGCTCCAGCAGAGGCTGAGATGTTCAAAGCGATCATGGCTGACAAAATGTCCCCGGCCTGGTATCCCCAAAAACCAATGGACATGGTGTTGGGCAGCCTGGGGCCAGACTGGCTGTGCAGTACATAATGCCTGTTGATCCGGTTTAGCCCCTCAAGGAGTTTCTTGCCCAGTTCCTGCTGCCGCGGGGCTTCTCTGTCAATATCATCAGCCAGCAGGGCGGCTCTGCCCAGGGCAACTGCATAAGGTATGTTTTCCGTACCCGGTCTTATGCCTTTTTCCTGGCCGCCTCCTGAAAACATGGGTTTGATGGCGGAGGGGTCACGCACAAAAAGAGCCCCGATTCCCTTGGGCGCGTACATTTTGTGACCGGCAATGGTCAAAAAATCCACCCCAAGTTCCTGCACGTCCACCGGGATTTTGCCCACCGCCTGGGCAGCATCGGTATGGATGAGGATGTTTCCGGGCTTGATAAGCCTTTTCAGGCTTTTTACCGGCTGGACAGCTCCTGTTTCATTGTTGGCCAGCATAACGCTGATGAGTCCGGTTCGGGGGGAGACCAGGTCCATAATTTTTTCCGGCTGAATAAAGCCCTGGCGGTCCACCGGTACTGTCTGCACCAGGATGCCGGCTTCTGCGAGTTCAGCCGAGGGCTGGGCTACGGCCGGGTGTTCCACAGCAGAGATGATCAGTTCCCGGCCTGGTTTCAGAACCTGGCGCAGCACCATGTTGTTGGACTCGGTGGCACAGGAAGTAAAGATAATCTGCTCCGGGCTGCAGTTGATGAGCCCGGCCAGTTGGGATCTGGCCTGATCCAGGGCATTTCTGGCCTCCAGGCCCAGAGGATGCACGCTGCCCGGGTTGCCGAATTTTTCCGTAAAATAAGGAAGCATGGCCCGGACCACCAGCTCATGGACCGGAGTTGTGGCATTGTAATCAAAATACAGGGATTTCATGACTGCCTTTTAAAATGATGCAACAGTTCAGCCCTTTTTTGGGAAACCAGGGCACCCCGGCGCCTGTTTTCCGGTTGATGTAAACAAAGACCTGGAAAAACAGGCTCTGGGAGAGCCAGCCTACCTCCTGGCTGTATGCCTCCGGGCAGGAAGCCGTGCCTCATGCAGATGGCTGAACTGTTACAAAATGATGTCTGTTTCTGAATTTTCAGGACTTTTCCCAAGCCTGCCTGCATCAGTTGATTAATCAAGAGGAAGACTAATGGCAAGTTATTACCGAGTTATGGACGAGGCCCTGGTGGCAGGCGTGGCTGCCGGGCTGGCTGACAGGTGGAACATGAGCAGGCCCGGACTCCGCACAGGATTATTTGCGGTTTTTGTGCTTATTAATTTGATTCCCTCTACCGGCCCCGGCATATCGCTTCTGCCTCTTCTGATCTATACTGTGGCCTGGATGGCCATGCCGGCCAGAGAGAGCAATGCTTCCCAGGATGAACTGGAAGCAAAGGCGGTCCGGAAAAAAGCCTTTTACAATTATTCCATGCTGGGTATCACGGCTAATCTGGTCCCTTTCCTGGCCATGTGGCTGTTCAGCCCTGAGCAGTTTGTGCTGGTGCTGCTTACAGTGCCCACCTATGTGCTGTTGCTGCCTGCTTCGGTTTTCATAGTCATCGGTATTTTCAAGGCTGGTTAATGGCTGCCTGGAATAAGAATTCTCCCTCGCCCTTTTTAATGGACAATATGGACCTGGTGCTGGCCCTGGCCGGTCCCGGCCGGGTGCTTGATCTGGCCTGCGGCTCAGGAGTTCACGGCCTTGTGCTGGCTGAAAAAGGGGTGGAAGTTCATTTCTTTGACAAAGATGAAAAAAGACTGGAAACAATTCTCCTGGCCAAGAAAAAACAGCGTTTGAATATTTCAGTCAGACAGACAGACCTGGAAAACGGCCGGGCTGATATTCTTCCAGAGGATTTATTCCGGGCAGTCATGGTGTTCAGGTATCTGCACAGACCCCTCATGCCACAGATAAAACAAAGCGTGCGGCCCGGAGGAGTGGTGATCTATGAAACATTCACCTTTGAGCAGGCCAGGCTTGGCAAACCTTCAAACCCTGATTTTCTCCTTAAAGATAACGAGCTGCTGGATTGGTTCCGGGACTGGCAGGTTTTAAAGCATTATCAGGGCAGGCTTGAGCACCCTGAAAGGTATATGGCCGGAATCCTGGCCAGGAAAAAAAATTTATCCGGCTGACAGGATTGGGCTGAGATCAGCTTCCAGTTTGGTGAAGATCTTTTCCAGACAGACATTAAAGCCCTGAATGAGGTGTTCAGGTTTGTCCCCCTGGGTCTGCACTTCTGTTTTGTACTGCTTTTGAAATAAAAATTCTGATGCAAAATCTTTATTTTTGAGCAGCAGAAAATTGATTTGCACCACAGCCACCGGCGGTGATCCGGCCTGGTTCTGCCCATAAATGGCGGTCACAGCTCCTTCCAGCACATAATCAGCCTGCTGGAGGCTTCCAGCTGGAAGAACCGCCTGAAAAAGACCGCTTTTAACAAGCCAGTCTCTGGTCAGCTGAGTGATCATGGGCCCGGGAAGCATAAAGTAATGGTTGTAAAAGTCGGCTCCGGCTGTGCCCTTAACACTGCGCCGGACTATTTCCTTGCCCTGATAGCCAGGGGATACAGAAAATTCCCTGACAGCCAGCAGTCCATGCCCTGTTCCGGATTCTGAACTTAAGGTTCTGGAGATCTCCAGAAGAAAATAATTTCTCTCCAGGCCCGGCTTGACAGGGGCACAGGACAGAAGAGAGATGACTGTCAGAATACATAATCCCAGTGCTGGACAGGTTTTCATTGCTGCTCACTTTTTTGGGGTTTGTCTCCGAAAAGAATATATGACGGATATTCTCTGGCATCAACGCTCAGTTCCAGTATGTTGGCACTTATGACTTCCATGTCCCTGAGGATGGAAGTTATTCTATGGTTATGGGCCTTGAGCAGTGACCAGGTCTGTCTGGAAAGCCCCTGGAAAGTGTCAGCTCCCTGCCGGACTGAAAGGGCGGCAGTGCTTACTTTGTGAAGCACGTCTTCCAGGTCTTCAGAAGCCCGGCTCAGGTTGGCTATGAGCCGGCCCAGATTTTCAGGAGTCTGGCCCTGATCATAGTCCAGAAACCGGTTCAGCCCGGCTTGAAAATCTTCAAGGGTCTGTCCGGCCTGGTTAAGCAGGCCGTGGATGTTCAGATTTTGATCCATGTCCCGGCTTGCAGGACCGACAAGCCCGGCTATGCGCCGGTTGCTTTCCCTGAGTTCCTCCAGAAGCAGCCTGCTCTGGCTGACTAATGTTTTCATGTCCAGCTCCTGGATTTTGACATCCAGAGTGTTTACAAGCTGATTAATGTTTTCAAGAGAGGCCTGCAGGTCAAGCTGTTCCAGACGGGACATGGTCTTGCTGAAAGAATTGAAGGTTTCTTCAAGTCTGGTGAAAGTGCCGGGAGCAGTGGGAACATAAGGATGTTCAGGAGTCCAGTTAATGGGCAGGGGAGGGTGCTGGTCAGGATCCAGGTAATCCATTTCCAGGTAGGAAGAGCCTGTAATGCCTGTGGGCTGCATCCTTATTCTCAGGCCCTTGTCTACAGCCTGTTCCAGGAAATGCTGGAATTCCTCCTGAGTAAGATCTCCAAAAGCATTAAGGGAAAGGCTGATTTCCAGAAGCACATAACGTTTTTCCATTTCAGCTGCACTGGGATATTTTATGCTTATAAAGCTGATTGTCTGGACGTTGCCCACCTGAACCCCGCGCATCTTGACCTGAGAGCCGGTCTCAATGCCCTGGACCGATTCATCTGCATAGGTTTCAATGGTGACCTGCACCCTCCACATAGCTCCGGCGCCCAGAATGATCAGAGCGGCCAGAATCAGAATCATGCCGGTGACCACAAAAATTCCAATGGTATAGTAATTGGGCCTTGCAGACATACTCAATTTCCTGTTTTGCCTTGAGTTTTTCGGTTCAGGAATCGGTGTTTTTCCGGGTCTGGTGTTTCTGGTTTTTTCCAGGTGAAATGCAGTCCTGCACAAAAGTAAATTTGTTTAGCCAGGGGCAGCTGCCAAGGCTTTCCTCAGCCAGGAAGCATCAGGGATGCAGATCTTACTGAGGCCGGGATCCAGGATTATTTATCCCGGGGACAGAGTTCTGTTTAAAAAGGAGCGGACCCAGGGATCCGGACTGTTCTGTCTGAGATCCTCTGGAGCACCCTGATCAGCAATGGTTTTTCGGTTTTTGTCCAGAATGATCATTCTTTTCCCGATATGGAAAATGCTGCTCAGTTCATGGGTGACAATGACAAAAGTTATTTTCAGGCTCCTGGAAAGACTCAAAATAAGTTCATCCAGCTCCAGGGAGGTAATAGGATCCAGACCTGCGGATGGCTCGTCCAGGAAAAGTATTTCCGGATCCAGGGCCATGGCCCTGGCTATGGCCGCTCTTTTCTGCATGCCGCCGCTTAATTCGGAAGGCAGATGGTTTTCATAGCCTTCCAGCCCCACCTGAAACAGCTTGATTCTGCTTATCATGTCCATGGCCCGGGCAGGCAGGGATGTCAATTCTTCCATGGGCAGGCGGACATTTTCCAGAAGAGTCATGGACCCGAAAAGGGCACCGCTCTGATAGCTTATGCCGATGGAGCGCATGATGAGCATTCTTTCCCATTCCCTGGCCTGGGTCAAGTCCCTGCCCTGGATAATGATCCGTCCGGAAGCAGGGCTGTAAAGGCCGATCATGTGCTTTAAAAGCGTGCTTTTTCCGCTGCCGGAACCGCCCAGAATCACAAAGATATCCCCTCTGTAAACCTCAAAGGAGATTGTTTTCATGATCACTTCCTGCTCAAAGGCCATGGTCAGATTTTCCACGCTGATCAAAGGGCTGCTGTCCATGTTAAATCTCCAGAAAATAAAATATCACAGCAAAAATTCCGTCGCTGACCGCTATAAGCACAATACCGCTGACCACAGCACTGGTGGTGGACAGCCCAACGGCCCGGGCTCCGGTGCTGGTCTGCAGACCCCGGACACATCCGATCCAGGCCACCAGCAGGCTGAAAACCAGGGCCTTTAACATGCCTCCGGCAAAATCAGCCATGGTCAGGGAGGAGGTGATCTGCTGAATATAAGTAATCAGGGGAAAGCCCAGGGAGAGCATGACCACTGCTCCTCCTACAAGGCTGAAAAGGATGAAGAACATGGTCAGAAAAGGCATGACCACCAAAGCGGCCAGCATGCGCGGGACCACCAGAAATCTGGCCGGGCTCAGCCCCATGGTGGTCAGGGCATTGACTTCTTCATTGATCTTCATGGTTCCAATTTCAGCTGCAAAGGAAGATCCGGTCCTGCCGGCCAGGATAATGGCCGTGACCAGCGGCCCCAGTTCTCTGACCATGGACAGGCCCAGCAGCTTGGCCACAAAGATTTCCGCCCCGAACATTCTAAGGGGCATGGCTGACTGAAAGGAAATAATCAACCCCATTAAAAATCCTATGAGGGAAACAATAAATACTGCTCTGGCCCCAACATTTTCCACATGGCTGAAAACATCCTTCCACCTGATGGTCCCGGGATGAGTGACAGCATATGAAAAGGCAGCAGTAAACTGACCAACAAACAGCAAAAACCGGCCGGCATCCCTGCTGAGCCTGACAGCTGCCCGGCCTGCTTCCTCAAATAAAGACCTGCATGCAGGGGCGGTTTTTTCCCGGCAGTCAAAGCAGGCCAGCTGGTCCATGGTGGTTTTGAAATCCTGTTTAAGGCCGGTGATCTGAACTGATTTGCCCCTGGCCCGGACCTGTCTGGTGAAATACAGCAGAAAGGCCTGGCCGCTGGTATCCAGATAGTGAATATGGGCGGCGTCAATGATCAGATGTTCGGGCATGTCAGAGGTCAGAATCCTGTCTGCTGCCTTCCAGATCCGGGCTGTGGTGTCGGTTCTGAGACTGCCTTTAAGGGTCAGGATGAGCCTGTCCGGACTGGGAGCATGGACTGACCATTCCAGCCGGGCTTCATCTCTGGAAGAAGATGTATCCGGCAAACCCTGTTGGTTAATTTTTCTGGATTCTGGATTCATTTTTTTTTCATTAGAAAGCTTGGCCATTGGCATGCAAAACAGGGACTGGCTCTCCCAGCGCCTGTTTTTCCAGGTCTGTTTCTTACATCAATCCAAAAACAAGCCCTGGGGCGCCTGTCCCCTGCTTTGCTTAAAAAGGGCTGAACTGTTACCATTGGAAGAATTCTGCCTGCAGATCTGGTGCAGGGTTTTCATGACCTGTTCAGGCTGAATAAAGTTCATGCACTGGCCGGAGCATCTGCCGGCTGACGAGCCGTGCAAAGAGCATGGTCTGCACTTTAGATCTGCTTCCAGAACCTGATCCACAGGTCCGGAAGGAAAAAAACCCCATTCCCTGGTGGTGGGACCGAACAGAGCCACCACCGGGGTTTTTGCGCCTGTGGCCAGGTGCATGGGGCCTGAATCAGCTGTTACCAGAGCCTGTGACAGGCTGAGCAAAGCTGCAGTCTGCCTGATGCTGGTTCTGCCGGTGAGATCCTGCTGGTGAGAAAAGAACAGCCGCTCCGTGCCCCGGCCTATGATCAGCCAGGACCATCCCTGGTCTTCAATGAGCTGGATGAGTTTTTTCCAATGCCCAGCCGGCCATTGCTTGGCCTGGTGGGTGGCATAGGGATGCAGGCAGATGGTTGTCCGGCCGGGCTTTAATAATGATTGCGCGGCTCTGATTTCTTCGGGTTTCAGGAACAGCTCAGGAACAAGCTCTGCCCTGGGCGGTACAGGACCGGACAGAGCTGCGGCATAACGCTGGGGTATGTTTCTGCTGAGCAGGGAAGCAGTGAAATGTTTGTTTTTAGTCAATGCATACAGGCGTCTGGCAAGGCTCAGCTTGGAATAAACATGAGTTCTGGCCGGCCACATGGATCTGAGGATCAGGGTTCTAAGATTGGCGTGCAGGTCAATGAGTTCCAGGCGGCCGTACTGGTGCCGCAGCCTGCGCCCCAAATTCATCCAGCCCCGGAGGGAGAGGTTCTGTGCCGATACGGGCACTATATCCTCAACTGCTGGATGATCCGTGAAGACCTCTGTCCAGGCAGACCTGGATATGACCACAAAACTGTGTCCCAGTCTTTTATTCCAGTATTTAAGCACCCCGGTGGTCAAAACCACATCTCCCAGGGAACCCAGGCGGACAACTGCAAATGTTTCAGGCATAAAGTTTTTTCCTGACAAGTTCGGTTACCTGGCCGGGGAGGATATCCCGCATGCATTTATGGTGTTTTTCAGGGCAGAACTTGTGCCCGTGCAGCCCGCACGGCCGGCAGGGCAGAGAAGTTTCCAGAACGCTTGCCCCGGATCCTCTGGGGAAAAAACCCAGACTGCGGGTGGTAGGTCCGAACAGGGCAATGAGGGGAATATTCTGGACCCAGGCCAGGTGCATGGGACCGGAATCATTGCTGATAAAACAGTCCAGCCTGCTGATGCAGGCTGCCAGGCGGGGCAGAGAGAGCTGACCAGCCAGGTTGATGACTCTGGTTTTACGCTTGACTTTATCCATGATGCGGGCAGCAGCCGGTTCTTCGCCGGGTCCGGCAAAGATAAGAACCTGAA
>CAZHCY010000039.1:0-12346 GCA_964531185.1 uncultured Desulfovibrionales bacterium
GTTCATGCTGTCCAGGGCCTGGTCGAGTTTGCGTCCGGTCTGGTCATCGCTGATGAGTTTGCCCAGAGTCCCCCGGCCCTTGTCAAGCTTTTTGCTGACGCTTTCCAGAGAGGCCACGGTTTCTTTCATGCTGCTGCTCATTTCCTGGTCCTTGAGCAGAGTGGCCACTGGTCCCTGGCCTGTTTCAGCTGTAGCCAGGATGCTGTTGACCTGTTTCAGGGTGGTATTGAGCTGCGTGGAAGCAGTTTCAAAATTGCTGATAATATTGCCGATCCCCTGTTTGTTGGCTTGACTCATGCTGACCAGATCCTGAGAAAAGTTCTCCAAATTGTCCACAATCAGGTTGATGCCTCTGGTGTTGGCCTGAATAAGTTCATTGAGATGAACAGAGGCCTGGCGCAGGTTGGTAAAGGCTTCCCGCATCCCTGCTTCACCCTCGGGACCTCCAAAGACATGGGACACGCTGCTGGACAAAACCCTCAGATCTTCGGCAATGTCCCCCACCCGGTCCATGATCTGGTCAATGTCAGTGGGCTGGATGGTTCTGGAGATGGTGGCCTGGTCCTGTACAGGTCCGGCCTGCGGGCTGCCCGGGCTGATCTCCACAAATTTGTCCCCCAGGACCCCTCTGGTTCTGATGCTTACATTTGCATCCTGGTAAATGGTCACATCCTTTTTCACAGACATTTTAACCCTGGCCTGGTTGTTGTCCAGGGCAATGGAACTGATGGTTCCAATGTTGATTCCGGCAATCTCCACCGGAGAATTGGGCTTCAGGCCGGAAACGTTTTTAAAAACAGCATAAACTGTATAGGTGTCCCTGGTGATGGAAGTGCCTCTGGTGATCCTGGTGGTCATGTAGGCCAGAAGCACAAAAGCGGCCAGAACAAAAATGCCTACTTTGACTTCAGTGCTGATTTTCTGTTTCATATCTGCTCAGTTGTGTGTTGGCAACCTGCCCTGGTCTGGCCGGGCAGCAGGGGATCCTGGGTTCACAGGCTGCCTAATTGATCTTAATGGGACCGCTGGCTTCTCCCCGAATAAACTGTCTGACCACAGGATCCCGGCTTTCTTGAATTTCCCCGGGGCTGCCCCTGGCTATGATTTTGCCCTGATAAAGCATGAAGATCTGGTCTGCAATCTCCATGCTGGCCTGAATGTCGTGGCTGATAACTACGCAGGTGGCATGGAATTCCTGTCTGGTGCGCAGGATAAGCTCATTAATGGCGGCTGACATTACAGGGTCAAGCCCTGATGTAGGCTCATCAAACAGCACGATCTCAGGTTCCATGACCAGGGCCCGGGCCAGGCCCACCCGTTTTCTCATGCCTCCAGAAAGCTCAGAGGGCATTTTCTGCCCCATTTCAGACAGGCCCACTGAAGCCAGCCTGGCCTGGACAATGTCTTCTATTTCAGCTCTGGTCTTTCTGGTGTGCTCCTGCAGGGGAAAAGCCACGTTGTCCATGACATTCAAAGAGTCAAACAGGGCTGCTTCCTGAAAGAGCATGCCGAAGCTCTGCCTGATGCCGGCCAGCTGCCTTTCATTCATGGGCACAATATCCCGGCCCTTGATCAGGACCTGGCCGGAATCCGGCTTCATGAGCCCGATGATGTGCTTGATAAGCACGCTTTTGCCGCCTCCGCTTCTGCCGATGATGATGTTCACCTGATCCTTTTCCAGAGCCAGGTTGAGCCGGTTGAGCACCTGGAAACTGCCAAAGGACTTGCTAAGGCTTTTCAGTTGGATTATGGGAGTTTGACTCATGGTCAGCCTGCATCTGTTCAGAACCTGAAGTCAGGTGTGTTTTCAGGTTGCCTCATCCAGCCCGAAAAAAAGTTAAAACATCAGGGCGGTCAGGATATAGTCGCTGGTCAGAATGAGCACTGAAGCCAGAACCACGGCCCTGGTGGTGGACCTGCCCACCCCTTCTGCCCCGCCCCGGGTATAATATCCTCTGGCACAGCCCACCAGGGCCAGGATGACCCCGAACACAGCGGCCTTGATCAGGCCGTTGTAAATATCCCCGATTTCCACATATTCATAAATTTTGTTCATGAACAGGCCGCCGTGAATGTTCAGGACCCTGACCCCCACGATATAGCCGCCCAGAATCCCCATGACATCGCTGACTATGGTCAGCAGGGGCATGACAATGAATCCGGCCAGAATTCTGGGCATGACCAGATACTGAACCGGATTGACCGCCATGACCGTCAAAGCGTCTATCTGTTCTGTAACCCTCATGGTACCGATTTCTGCGCATATGGCTGAACCGGCCCGGCCGGTGACCATGAGCCCGGTGATCACCGGGCCCAGCTCTCTGGTCATGGACAGGGCCACGGTGGCTCCCACCAGGGTTTCAGCGGAAAACATCCTGAAGGCATAGTAGGTCTGCAAGGCCAGGACCATACCGGTAAACAGGGATGTGAGCATGACCACGAACAGGGAGTTGACCCCGATGAATTCCATCTGGCGGAAAATATGCCTGATCCTGAAGGGAGGACTGAACATCCAGAACAGGGCTTCCAGAAACAGGAGCATGATCAGTCCGGTTTCCCTGACCAGTGAAATGGTTTCCCTGCCTGTAGCCCTGAAAATGCCGACCATATACTGCCCGCTTGAAATCCGCCCTCTGAAGGGGGCTTTCTTAAAGATTAAAATCAATCCTGACCAGCCTGCATAAAAAGCTGGGCCAGTGTGTCTGCTGCCTTACCCGGACCCGGAAGACTGCGTCTTTGCCCCGGGCAGGCTATTCCTCAATCAGGGAGGTATAAAACATCAATTCTTCAGGAAACCTGGTAAAAATCGTTTCCCTGACCAGTTTATTGCTTTTGTGCACGTCATTGCTTTCCAGGACTTTTTTGAGCAGTGCCTTGCATTCCTCCATGGTGGTCTGGCGGATGATGCGTTTGATGCCCGGGATGGCCTGGGGGTTGAGGCTGATGGAATCAATCTGCATGCCCATGAGAATGGGAATGCAATAGGGGTCTGAGGCCACTTCTCCGCACAGACTGACCTCTATGCCTGCTTCATGTCCGGCATCAATGACATATTTAATGCTTCTTAAAATGGCCGGATGCAGGGGCTGGTACAGGTAGGAAACATGCTTGTTGGTCCGGTCGATGCCCAGGGAGTATTGAATGAGGTCATTGGTTCCAATGCTGAAGAAGTCCACTTCACCGGCCAGCATGTCTGCTATGAAAACCGAGCTGGGCAGTTCAATCATGATGCCCATGGGCATGACCGGGTTGAACTCATATCCCTGGTCATTGAGCTCGCTTCTGACCTGATAATAAATTTCCTTGACCTGCAGCAGCTCCCTGACCCCGGAAATCATGGGAAACATGATGGATACATTGCCCAGCACGCTTGCCCGAAGAATTGCCCTTAACTGAGTTTTGAAGATTTCCGGATGCTTGCGGCAGAAGCGGATAGCCCGGAGTCCAAGGGCAGGGTTGGCTTCCCGAATGGGACCGAACTGGGCCGCGATTTTGTCGGCCCCTATATCCAGAGTCCTGATGACCACCTTCCGGGGATAAACTATGGAAGACAAATCCCGGTATTCTTCATACAGTTCTTCCTCAGTGGGCAGTTTTTCCCTGTTCAAAAAGCTGTATTCAGTCCGGTACAGGCCTATGCCTTCCCCCCCATTGTCAATGACCGCTGTGACCTCTTCAAAGAGTTCAATGTTGGCAGAGACATTGATCTTGTAACCGTCAATGGTTTCAGCAGGCAGGTAACAGTTCCGGTTCACCTGGGACTGGTACTCAGCAAACTGATCTTTAAGCTGGGTGTATTGATCCAGAATCTCTTCTTCCGGGTCAAGGATCAGCTTGCCCCTGAATCCGTCCAGAATAACCAGCTGGGCGTCAGGGACTTCATTAAGCCCTTCTATGCCCACCACAGCAGGAATCTGCAGAGATCTGGCGATGATGCCGGCATGGGAGGTCTTGCCTCCGGAAGTTGTGGCAAAGGCCATGATTTTGTCCAGCTGCAGTTCAATGGTGTCAGCCGGGGAAAGATCCTGAGCCAGCAGGATCATGCGCTGGGTAAGGGACTTGATATCAGGAGACTGACCATGGAGCTGGCTTTTGACCCTGTCAGCCACCAGCCGGACATCCTGGATCCTTTCCCGGATGTAGTCGTCTTCTATTTTGCTGAAGGCCCTTTCAATATCGGACACAGCCATTTCCAGAGCCCATTCTGAGTTGATGAGATTCTGATGAATGTAGCTTCTGGCCGCACTTTGAAATTTCTTGTCCTTTAAGAGCATGATGTGGGATTCAATGATGGCTGCCTGCTCCTTGAGCTCTCCTGGTATTTTTTTCCGGATAGCCTGGAGTTCATTCCGGGCCAGTCTGAAGGCATCCATCAGGCGCGAGGTTTCCGATTTGATCCGGGAAGCATCTATGCTCATGCGCACTGTAACCTGATTGCTCCAGCGGTTCAGGTAATAGGTCTGGCCAATGGCAATGCCGGAAGAAACAGGGATGCCCTGAAGAATTTTCTGGGACATTCAGCTCCTCTCTGAGAATCTGGCGCTGATAAGCTGTTTGATGCGCCTGACTGCAGCCTCTGCGTCTTCCCCGGTTGCCCTGATGGTCAGGTCTCCCCCGTGAGGAACCGCCAGAGTAAGTATATCCAGGATGCTCTTGGCGTCCACTTCCCGGCCGTTATAACAAAGTTTTATATCAGCTGAGAAGTTCTGGGCTTCTTTGGCCAGAACAGCAGCAGGTCTGGCATGAAGTCCGTAATCGCTGTCAAGACTGACAAGTGCTTCAGATATCTGGTTATCCACAGTATATTTCCTGAAAAAAGGGGTAATTTTTGTCAGTTGGGTTTTCTTGGGAGCTGGATTGTTCCGGCTTAGTCCTGTATCTGGATAATTGCGGCTTGTTCAGGCCGGTTAAATGTTTATGAGCAGCTTGATTTGAGCCATGAAATCCGGTGAAAACATAAGTATCAGCATGATGCAGGCCAGAAGAATTTCCCTGGCCCACATGATGTTGCGGTAAAGACAGGTAAGGATCAGCCCGGCTGCGGCCACCGGAATAAAATTATATAAATGCCAGTTAAAGGGCCAAATTACAAGCCAAAAAGCCAGGATCAGGAGGGCGTTGCAGACCTTGAGTCTGCTGCCCCAGTTGATGAGGTCCCATCTCTTGAGCCTGTTGATGAATATCAGCCCCTGGGTAGCTCCCATGTAAAATGTATACAGCTTGAACCACTGAATAAGCAGAAACACAGCCAGGCCCAGCAAGACAGCCAGGGAGTGCAGATTAAGAAAAAGCAGCAGAATGGTGGTCAAAGACCAGGTTATGATAAAGCTGCCGCTGAAAAAGGAATCTCCTATGGCTGACAATGTGAAGACCAGCGTGGATTTGACCCGGGGCAGGGTGGGGGCTGGAAAAAGGTTTCTGGAGATTTTACTTTCCAGAGACAGAATCAGGCCAATGAGCAGGGGGTTCCACAGGGGATGAGTATTGTAGAGGCGGACATGCCTGCGTCTGGCTTTCTGAAGGCTGACTGGGTCAGAATAGATTTCCTGCAGACCTGGATCAATGGCATAGCCAAGCCCGATATTCTGCATTCCTCTGGTGTTAAAGGCTGCTCCGGTGAGATAGGAGCGCAGAAAGCAGGTTATGAGCGCCTTGAGGCTGACAGGCATGGTCAATCCCTGGTGGTTATCATCTGGTAAATTTCCCCGGTGCTCCAGCCGGTGGTTTCCCTGCTGATGATCCTGGCTGTTTCTCTGGGCTTGAGCCCTTTGGGTGCATATTCAGCAATCAAGTCCTGGATTTCCCGGCTGGGAGTCCTGCTCTTTTCCGGGGGCACCCCGGAGATCAACACCGTGATTTCGCCCTGCAGCAAGTCAGGTTCAAGGCTGGTCCGCCCCAGGGTGCCCATGATAAACTGTTCAAACTTCTTGGTCAATTCCCTGGCCAGGCAAAACTCCCTGGGCCCGAATATCCGGAAGGCCCAGTCCAGGGTGTCCATCACCCTGTTTTTGCGCTGAAAAAAAATCAGAGTGGCCTGAATATTCTGCCACTGTCTGAACAAAGCCTCCACCTGGCCCTGACGGCGGGGCAGAAAGCCCAGAAAGGCGAATGGATACGGCGGAAGGCCTGAAGCCATAAGTGCTGTTACTGGTGCACACGGGCCAGGGACCGGAATAACAGGAAGCCCCTTTTGCCTGAATCTCCGGACCAGCCTGTAGCCGGGATCAGCCACAAGGGGAGTGCCGGCGTCGCTGATGAGACAGCAGTCAGTCCCTGACAGGACCAGACGGGCTGCCTGTTCTATACGTCCTGTTTCGTTATGCTCATGCAGACTTATGAATTTTTTGGCCCTGATGCCCAAAAGATCCAGCAGCATGCCGGCTTTTCTGGTGTCTTCAGCAAATATCACCGGGCAGCGGTTCAGGATTTTTACAGCCCTTTGCGAAATATCACCAAGGTTGCCAAGGGGCGTTGCCACGACCCATAAAGCTGAATTCAATGGCGTTTTTGACATGTTTAACATCTACTTCCCGGCCCATGACCACGCTGATAAAATCAAACCTGCATTCTCTGTCCCACCAGCCCCGGCAGCTCAGATAGCTGCTGGCGGTTCTTAGCAGGACCCCGGCCTGGGAAGGGCGAAGGCTTTCCTCAGCCTGGCCCATTCCTGAAGCAGACCTGGTTTTAACCTCCACAAAAATGATTTTTCCGGACCTGGTACAGATGATGTCCAGTTCGCCTTTTCTGCAGCGCCAGTTGCGGTCAAGGATTTTATAGCCCTTTTCCTGAAGATAGGAACTGGCTATTTCTTCGCCGAAACGGCCTTTACTCAGACACTTTTCAGCCATATGGGAAACTCTTTGAGAACAGGCCGGACCCCTTTGAAGGTCATTCTGTGCATGGGGCATGGTCCCAATTGTCTTAAGGCCAGAAGGTGCTCCCGGGTTCCATAGCCTTTGTGCCCGGCCAGATTATATCCAGGGTAGCGTCTGTCCAGGGCGGCCATGAGTCTGTCCCTGAAGGTCTTGGCCAGGATTGAAGCTGCTGAGATGCAGGGTTCACTGACGTCGCCGCGGATTACAGTCTGCTGGGAAATACTTAAAGGAATTTTCTGGTTCCCGTCAATGAGCAGGTGAACAGGAGCTGATTTCAGGGTTTTGACCGCCCTGACCATGGCTGCGAGGGAGGCCTGCAGAATGTTTAAGCGGTCAATTTCGCTGGGCCAGGAAAGCCCGATGGACCAGGCCGCGGCGTGCTTTTTTATGCTTTTGGCCAGGTGTTCTCTCTGGCCTGGGGATAATTTTTTGGAATCCGTAAGGCCGGGTACAGGAAAGGGTTCCGGAAGGATCACTGCTGCCGCGGCAACAGGTCCGGCAAGGCAGCCCCGTCCGGCTTCATCTATCCCGGCCACAGGGCCTGGTGGATAATTTTCATGACAAACCGGGTGTGTCTTGATCATGAACAGGAAGCAGCATGGAGGGTAAGACTTTGAAAACAGGAAGCAGTCAAGACCGTCAGGTCAGGACGTAACCATTCAGGGGACGCGGAAACCGGCATGGGGACAGTCCCGGCAAGCCGCTCAATGCAGCTAATAAAAACTTTGCCAGCGCAGGAAATCAGTGCACCAGTTCAGCTGGTACAAAGCCGAGGGACAGCCCCCATACCAGGGGCGCAAGCAGTCGCCATTTAGCCACCCTGAATGGCTAAGTCAGGACCGCCTTGAACAAACGTCTTAATTGGAGCGGTGCCATCTGCTTTTGGTTTTGATGCGGGCAGCCTTGCCTTTGAGCTTGCGCAGATAAAAGATCCTGCCCTGTCTGACCCGGCCCTCGCTGACCACTTCGATTTTTTCCAGGTACGGGGAATTAAGAGGGAAGACCCTTTCCACTCCTATGCCGTCGGAAATCTTGCGAACCACAAAGGTGGAATTGGTGGTTCCTCTCTTGACCCGGAGCACAGTGCCCTGAAAGACCTGGATTCTTTCCTTTTCGCCTTCGATGATCCGGACATGGACTTTGACTGTGTCCCCGGCCCTGAACCTGGGGATGTCCATTCTCATCTGTTCTTTTTCCAGTTTCTGCATGATGTTCATGTTGTTGTCTCCTGAATAACTTAAAAAGTATTTTGCCGTGCCCATGCACAGAACCGGCTGTCCCGGAAATGAGGTCCACAGCGGATTTGATCCGGTTCCGGGGCTGAAGCTCAGAAATAGTCGCCAATAATTCGATCAACCATAATGGAGGCTGCTGAGCGGACTGATAGATGGTTGAAATCGTTCAGGCAGCGAACAGGCCTGATGGTGCAGTCTGCCATGGACAGCACAGAATCATGCAGCCCGTACCCCGTGCCCAGGACCATTAAAACCGGTTCCTGCTTCAGAAGCTGCCTGATGTGGGAGCAGGTGACGCTGCCCGGGCCTCTGGCGCTGGTGGCGGCTATGCGCGGCCTGATTCCTGTGTTCCGGGTGATGTCCTGCACAGCTTGTTCCAGTGTGGACTGGATGCTGATGTTGCCCAGGGCCCTTGCCCTGTCCGGGTTGCCCTGTCCACCGGGTCCAGCGGTCCAGTGGGTGAGAAGCCTTCTGGCAAGGTGCTGCTGATCCTTCAAAGGTGTGCAGATATAATAGCCGCCCAGTCCGTACGTTTCAGAAACGCGTGCTATATCGTGAATATCCAGGTTTGTCAAAGAAGTTGTGGCCTGTTGACCCATTTTGTTTAAAACAGGCCAGTGAACCAGAGCCAGATAAAGATTTGCAGCCCGGAAACCAGAAAAAGAATTTTGCAGGATTTCCATGTCCCGGCTGTCCAGGGGGATTCTGTCCAGCAGATCCGGGCGGCTGGCCAGGGTTTTTTCCAGGGCTTCCCTGCGCTGCCAGGCAGCGATGCGGCCGTGGTGTCCTGAAAGCAGGACTTCGGGCACGGACAGGCCCTGGTAGGTTTCCGGCCGGGTGTAATGGGGATGCTCCAGCAGTCCGGCGGAGAAACTTTCCTGGTCAACAGACTCTTCCTTGCCCATGAAGCCTGGAAGAAACCTGGAAACGGATTCCATAAGACACAGGGCAGCTGCTTCCCCCCCATTGAGGACAAAATCGCCCACAGAAACAGCTTCCATCTGGACAAGCTCCTGGAGCCTGGCGTCTATGCCTTCATATCTGCCGCAGACAAGGGCGATATTTTTTTCCATGGACAGCCGGCAGGACAGGGAATGGTCAAGGGGTTGTCCCCCTGGGGTCAGAATAATGGGTCTGGTCTGGTCAGGCAGGGATTTCAGGGCCTGGTAAAGAGGGTCCACCATCATGACCATGCCCGGGCCGCCGCCATAGGGGCGGTCGTCAACTGTACTGTGCCGGTCTGTGGTAAAATCCCTGGGATTGACCACAGAGGTCTGGATGAGTCCCCGCTGGATGGCCCTGCCCAGCAGTCCGCAGGACAGAGGAGACTGAAAATATTCAGGAAGAATTGTAATCAGATGAAAATGCATGGGCTGCTGCGCTTAAAATCCCCACGGACATGCCTGTGAAGGAGCTGCGCTGGTGTTTTTGGTGCTCAGGTTTCAGAGTCAGGCTCTGGGGGGTTTGTGATGCAGATTTCCAGAAGCCCCTGGGGAGGGTCCACAACCACTTTTTTCACATCAGGAAAAGTCTGCATAATAAAACATTCATCCCCTGGAAACAGAATCTCTGCTCCGTGGGGGGTGATAATGGTCCAGACCGGGCTGCCGCTGTAACAGGCTATGGCCTCCAGGGTACCCAGCAGATGGCCTCCGGGAAGAAAAACCGAAAAGCCCGGCTCAGGGCTGTCCGGCTGTTTTTTGCCTTTTGGCGGAAGGTAACGGGCGGAAATGAATATATCCGCATCCCTCCAGCCTTCAGCCTGATCCCGGCCGGATATGTTCTCCAGAAAGACCAGGACTGCTCCCTGATGTTCTCTTGAGGACCGGATGTTGAAGGCTCTGGGGCCTGAATTTTTTCTGCGCAGATACAGCCTGGGAAGCTGACTGATATGTACAGGGGAGTCCGCATGCCAGAACACGCGAAGCTCCCCTTTGAGACCGTGCGGTTTTATAACCCGGCCGCAATGCACAAGATCTTTGCCGGCCATTCAGTTTATTCGATGATCTCCAGCACCGCCCTTTTTCTGGCCTTGGTGGAAGCTGCTCCAAGAATAGTGCGCATGGCCCTGGCAGTTCTGCCCTGTTTGCCGATTACTTTGCCCAGGTCTTCCTTGGCCACCTTGAGCTCGATAACAGAGGTCTGTTCACCCTCTATTTCTGAAACCGCCACTTGGTCCGGGTTGTCAACCAGTGATTTGGCTATGAACTCTATCAGATCTTTCAACATAATCACCTCCGATTTAAGAGCGATTCACAACAAGAGACAGCGCGGCCGCCGGGCTTGAAAATCAGGCTGAAACTTTCTTCAGAAGGGAACGAACCGTGTCTGTGGGTTTGGCTCCCTTGTCCATCCATGTCTTGACCCTGTCCATGTCAATGCTGATTTCAGCCGGATCCTTCATGGGATTGTAGTAGCCAAGATACTCCAGGGCCCGGCCGTCCCGCCTGGTCTGGCTGTCCAGAGCTACAAGGCGGTAGAAGGGCTTCTTTTTGGAGCCTATTCTGGTAAGTCTTATTTTCAGTGCCATTTGGTTTAAACCCCCGTTTAAGTGTGAATGTTTTGTGTTGTTATGGTTTTGCAGGCAAAGGCGAAAGTTTTGCTCGGATTCCGGCTGGCTGGGCACTGTTTTTTACAGTCGTTCAGGGCAGATAATAAATCTCAATACCGGTTTGTCCACCCTGAACCAGGGCAAATCAGGTTCCTGGCAGCCTGCTATTTTTTCTTTTTTTTGTGCTTAACTTTTTTGCGCCTGGGTTTGGGACGGCTTTTGGTGGCTGATCTGGAAGAACCCGGCCCCCCCATCTGATCCCCAATGCCGGGCATCCCGGGCATTCCGGGCATGCCCTGACCTTTGCCTTTGCCGGTCATCTTCTGCATCATTTTCTGCATCTGTTCAAAGTTGGTCAGCAGCTGATTGACATCCTGGACGCTGGTTCCGCTTCCAGCGGCAATCCTTTTTTTGCGGGATGCATTGAAAATTTTGGGATTTTTTCTTTCAGCCGGCGTCATGGAATTGATAATGGCTTCCAGGCGCACCATTTCCTTTTCCGGAACCTTGACCTCCTTGAGCTTGTCCTTGATCTTGCCCATGCCGGGAATCATTTTCAGAAGTCCTTCAATGGATCCCATTTTTTTCAGACGGCGCATCTGTTTGCGGAAATCATCCAGATCAAAGCTGGCCTGCCTGAACTTTTCCTGGATGTCTTTGGCTTCTTGTTCATCAATGTCTGACTGGGCCTTTTCTATCAGGGTGAGAATGTCTCCCATGCCCAGAATTCTTGAGGCCACCCGGTCCGGGTGAAAGGGCTCCAGATCACTGCTTTTCTCGCCCACGCCAATGAATTTGACAGGCTTGCCTGTGATGGATTTGATGGATAAAGCTGCGCCTCCTCTGGCGTCACCTTCCATCTTGGTCAGGATGATCCCGCTTATGCCCAGCAGATTGTTGAATTCAGCTGCTACATTGACTGCGTCCTGACCGGTCATGGCATCGGCCACAAAAAGTATCTCCTGAGGAGAGCATTTTTCTTTGATGCGCAGCAGCTCGTTCATGAGATGCTGGTCCACATGGAGCCTGCCTGCGGTATCCAGAAGAACTGCTGTGTAGGCATTCTGCCGGGCGGTCTCAATGGCTGCAGCTGAAATGTCCACCGGGTTGTCCTGGGCAGAGGAAGGGTGGACCGGCATGTTCAGCTCCTGGCCGAGCCTGGTCAGCTGATCAATGGCTGCAGGCCGGTAGACATCCGCAGGCACCATATACGGGGAATATTTGAGCTTGCGCAGATAAAGAGCCAGTTTGGCCGTGGATGTGGTTTTTCCTGAGCCCTGCAGCCCCACCAGCATGATCACCACCGGCGGCTTGGCTTTCAGGTTCAGACCCTGGCTTTCTCCGCCCAGAAGACTGACCAGTTCGTCATGAACAATCTTTATGATCTGCTGGCCAGGGGTCAGGCTTTTGAGTACGTCCTGACCCATGGCCCGTTCCCTGACGGTCTGGGTGAAATCCTTGACTACCCTGTAGTTAACATCAGCTTCCAAAAGGGCCAGGCGAACTTCACGCATGCCTTCCTGGATGTTTTTTTCATCCAGGCGGCCATGCCCTTTGAGTTTTTTAAAAACAGAGTTAAGTCTGTCGGATAGACTGTCGAACATGTGTTTGTCTTTCCTGGTGTACAACTGTTCACCAAAGTGGTTGTATCCACCTGCAAGGGTCTGGGTAAGCCGGGCAAACCT
>CAZHCY010000040.1:0-12150 GCA_964531185.1 uncultured Desulfovibrionales bacterium
GCCTGACCCATGAGCTTTGCTATACCAATATCCTGTATATGCTGGATCTGGCTGGAATACCGTTCAAATCCAGAGACAGAAATGAAGACCATCCCCTGATAATGGCCGGAGGGGGCGCTGTTTTCAATGCCGAGCCAGTGGCTGATTTTTTTGACCTCATGGTCCTGGGCGACGGTGAAGAGCTTATTGTTCAGGCGGGCCGGGCAGTGCTGGAATCCAGACAGGCAGGGTGGTCCCGGGCTGAGCTGCTGCAAAGGCTCAGTCTGATCCAGGGCATATATGTTCCTGCTTTTCTTTCATCTCCTTCCGCCGGGCCAAAAGTCAAAAAGGCAGTGATCACGGATCTTAACCAGGTCCATTTTCCTGCAAACCAGATTGTTCCTTTCGGCAAGATTGTCCATGACCGGCTGAGTGTGGAAATCGCCCGGGGCTGCACCAGGGGCTGCAGGTTCTGTCAGGCCGGGAGCATTTACCGCCCGGTGAGGGAAAGGGATGTTTCGTCCCTGTTGAAAACAATCCAGGCCGCACGCAGAAAGACCGGCCTGGAAGAGCTGTCCTTTCTGTCCCTGAGCGCAGGAGATTTTTCCGCCCTGGAATATCTTTTTGATCATGCCTTTGCCGGATGCCGCAGGGAGCAGGTGGCCATGGCCCTGCCCTCCTTGCGGGTGGGATCGGTCAATGAACACCTCATTCAGCCCATGGCCAGACTCAGACGCACTCAGGCCACTCTGGCTCCGGAGGCCGGAACCCAGAGGCTTCGGGATGTGATAAACAAAGGAATCACTGAAGAGGAACTGCTTGAGCATACCCGGACTCTTTTCAGCCTGGGCTGGAATTCGGTCAAGCTCTATTTCATGATAGGTCTGCCTGCTGAAGATGAAGAAGATCTGGCCGGGATCAGGGATCTTTGCCTGAAGGTCCTGGAAACCGGCCGGGCAGCTGGAATGAAAAGGGTGCAGATCACAGCTTCCATTTCTCCTTTTGTGCCCAAGTCCCATACCCCGTTTCAATGGGAAAAGCAGGCCGGATTGGATGAGGTGCGGGAAAAAATAAAATTGCTGCGCAAAATGTTTAATAGTCACAAAAAACTTAATTTACAGTGGCATGATCCGGAAATGAGCGCTCTGGAAGGGATATTTTCCAGAGGTGGACGGGAATTGTCCAGAGCGGTGGAAGAAGCGTTTCTGCAGGGACAGATCTTTACCAGCTGGAGCGATCATTTTGAGCTTGGCCCCTGGCTGGAGATTTTAAAAGACCAGGGGCTGGACATGGACCAGTATCTTGGAGCCAGAAAAACAGACCAGGTGCTGCCCTGGGATCATCTGGACTGCGGCATAAGCAAGGAGTTTCTCCTGGCTGAAAGGAAAAGAGCCTTTGCCGGCAGGATTACCCCGGACTGCCGCTATGCAGAGTGCCGGGGATGCGGAGTGTGTGACAGGGATCAGAAGCCATCCAGGCTGCGCTCTGGCTCCGGCCAGGCAAAAATCAGCAATATTCTAAATGCACTGGTCAGGGATCAGGAAGGCCAAGGCAAAGCAGTGATTCCTGGTACTGATGAGCTGTATGCCAAGAATCATCATTACCGGATCTGGTATGAAAAGACGGGCTTGAGTATTTACCTCAGTCAACTGGAGATCCAGTCCCTCTTGGAAAGGGCCATGCGCAGGTGCGGCTGGCCCTTGTCCTTTTCCAGAGGGTTCAGGCCCATGCCGCTCATCTCTTTTGGCATGGCTCTGTCCGTGGGCATTGCCAGCCTTCAGGAATGGTACAATTTCTACACCTGCCGGCCTCTGGAAGAGGCAGTCATGCTTGAAGAGCTGAACAGGCAGCTCCCCGCGGGCATGAAGGCCTTTGAGGTGCAGCAGCTAAGTCTGGGGCGCAGGCAGGCCCAGGCCGGGGCTGAGGAGTTTTGCCTGGAGTTCAGCGAAAATGAACACGATTCAGGCCGGTATAAAGATCTATGGGAACAATTTATGGCTGCAGCGGAATTCAGGGTGTCCAGACAGGGCAAGAAAAAGACCGTGACCAGGGATCTCAAAAAAATGGTCAAAAGCGGGAGCTGGCAAGGAAGCAGGTTCCATTGTGTTCTGGACTGGTCAGAAGATTATTTAAGCCCTTTGTTTATTTTTCAGAGCATTTTCCCGGATGCCTGGCCCGAAAGCATGAGCATAACCAAAACCAGGCAGATGGGGGTTTGGGGAGGAAATGAGGAATGATGAATGATGAAGAGGCATGGGGCATGGAGCAGAGGGCATAGGGCAGAGATCAGAGGGCAGAGATCAGAAGTCAGAGGACAGAGATCAGAGGGCAGAGGGAAGAGGAAGAGAGAAGATTTATCCACGAATCTCACGAATCTTCACGAATGAAGAATGAAGAAGAGAATTTTATTGTCCGCTTATCGCGGACAATAAAGGATTCATCCGCTGACGCGGGAACGGGGCAGCGTCGAAAAAAGTATAGGTAAAATGCATACTTGGACTAAGGGGGCAGGGGAAAGAAATGAAGAATGATGAATGAAGAATGATGAATGGTGAAGAGGCATGGGGCAGAAGTCAGCGATCAGAGGGCATGGGGAAGAAATGATGAATGAAGAATGGTGAAGAATGATGTTGGAATGCTGGAATGGAAAGAGCAGAGGGAAGAGGGCAGAGGGCAGAGGGAGTGAGGAATGATTTTTGGTTAACCAGTTATTAACCCTGAACGGGGAACGGGGAACGCATTAAGGAGTGTTTCAGCCGGCTGCGGTGAGCAGCCGGCTGAAACACAGCCATGGCTTTGGTCAGGACTGGGCAATGTCCAGCAAAGGCCAGATCTGGTCGATGTTCTGGACCGGCTTGACAGTTACGTTTTTTCTAAGATCTTCTGGTATTTCACTGAAGTCGCGCTGATTGGGCTCTGGGATGATCACTGTTTTTATGCCTGAGCTGACAGCAGCCAGGATTTTTTCCTTGATGCCGCCCACAGGCAGGATGCGTCCCCTGAGGGTGATCTCTCCGGTCATGCCCATTTCATTGGACAAAGGCTTGTCAGTCAGGGCTGAGACCAGGGCTGCCACCATGGTCACTCCTGCTGAGGGGCCGTCCTTGGGAGTGGCTCCGGCCGGAACATGGATATGAATATCCCTGGAGTCCAGCAGTTCCTGATCAATGCCCAAGAGAGCTGAGCGGCTTTTGGCGTAGCTCAGGGCGGCCTGTGCACTTTCCTTCATGACTTCGCCCATCTGGCCGGTCAAAATGAGCTTGCCCTTGCCGGCCATAAGACTGACCTCCACGTGCAGGATTTCTCCGCCGTAAGGAGTCCAGGCCAGACCTATGCCCACGCCCGGAGGCAGTTCCTGATCCCGGTCCTCGTTCTTGTATCTGGGAATGCCCAGCATTTTGCCCAGCCTGGCTTTGGTGATACGGAAGGGTCCTTTTTTGCCTTCAGCCACCTGTCTGGCAATTTTGCGGCAGACTGAGCCGATTTCCCTTTCCAGATTGCGCAGCCCTGCCTCACGGGTGTAATCCCGGATGATTTCCTTGATCACTGAGTCGCTTAACTGAATGTTCTTTTTGGCCAGACCGTTTTCAGATATCTGCCTGGGCAGAAGATATTTTCTGGCGATTTTGACCTTTTCCTGTTCAGTGTAGCCGGGAATCCTGATGACTTCCATGCGGTCCAGCAGGGCTGAAGGGATGGTGTCCAGGATATTGGCCGTACAGATGAACATGACTCTGGACAGATCATAGGGCACGTTCAGGTAGTGGTCGGTAAAGGAATGATTCTGCTCAGGATCCAGAACCTCCAGCAGGGCTGAAGATGGATCGCCCCGGAAATCTGTTCCCACCTTGTCGATTTCATCCAGCATAAACACCGGATTGACTGAACCCGCGTCCTTCATGCCCTGGATGATCCTTCCGGGCATGGAACCGATATATGTTCTGCGGTGCCCCCGGATCTCTGCTTCATCCCGCATGCCGCCCAGGGACATGCGCACGAATTTGCGGCTCAGGGATCTGGCAATGGACTGGCCCAGAGAGGTCTTGCCCACTCCCGGAGGACCCACAAAACAAAGAATCGGGCCCTTCATGGACGGGTTGAGCTTGCGTACACTCAGGTATTCCAGGATTCTTTCCTTGACCTTTTCCAGATCATAGTGATCCTCATTGAGGATTTTTTCCGCTTTTTTAATATCCAGCTGGTCCCGGGTCTTTTTCTTCCAGGGGATGTCCACCAGCCATTCCAGATAGTTGCGGACCACGGTGGATTCAGCTGATTCCGGATGCATGTTTTCCAGACGCTGCAGCTGTTTTTTGGCTTCTTTCATCACTCTGGATGGAAGACCGGCTTTGTTCAGGGATTCCTTGAGCTGTTCCAGATCATCGCCGCCTTCAGTGACATCGCCCAGTTCCTTGCGGATGGCCTTGAGCTGCTCACGCAGAAAATATTCCCGCTGGGCCTTGTCCATGCCCTCCTTGGCCATATTCTGGATTTTGGCCTGCATGGAGGCTACTTCCACTTCTTTTATGAGCTGCTCATTGACCATTTTCAGACGCAGCAGGGGATCTTCGCATTCCAGTATTTTCTGGGCTACCTCGGGTTTCATGCGCAGATTGGAGGCCACCAGATCAGCCAGCCGCCCCGGATCCTCCACAGTGTTTAAAACAGCCGTGATTTCCGAAGCATCAATGCCGCGCAGACCCAGGATTTTTTCGCTCTGTTCCCTGGCCGCCCGGAGCAGGGCTTCAGATTCAGAGGTGCTTTCCACGAATTCCTTGTCTTTGACCACCTCCACTTCCACCATGTCCAGGGGATCGGTCTGGACAAATTCCTTGATTCTGGCCCGGCTGATGCCCTGGACCAGGACCTTGAGCCGGCCGTCAGGCATCTTGAGCATGCGCATGATCATGGCCACAGTGCCGGTTTTATAGACGTCATCAGGTCCGGGATCTTCGGTATGTTCGTCTTTCTGTGCGGAAATCAGGACGTAGCGGTTGCTGTTTAAGGCCGTATCAATGGCTTTAACGCTTTTATCCCGGCCCACAAAGAGAGGCAGAATCATATAGTTGAAAATTACAATATCCCGAACAGGCAAAAGGGGCAGGGGAGAGGGGATTTCCAGCTCGTTTTCTCCCTCAGATTTTTCCGCTTTATTCTGGATGGATTCTGTGGATTGCTGCTGGGAATTGATATCTTTTTTTTGTTCTTCACTCATACTGGTACTCCTGGATTGGATATTCTCCTGATGCTGATCATTATTCATCAGGCTGACAAACATGACTGCGGGCCCAGGCGGTTAACCAGGGCCCGCAGCATATATCTGAAAGGTCAGCTGACGGCTGCGGACAGGCCTGGCCCATCCGCAGACAGAACAGCATAACGCTGTGGATTCAGTGCTGAATATAGTAAGTTCTGAATATGGATAGTCAACATCAGGACCATAGGACGGTTTCGCCCATGCTATCTTACCTCAAACCTGGAGTAAGTTTTTTCATAATCCACGTTATCGCACCTTAAGTCTTTGACTTCGCTCATGGCCGAGCCCTGGACAAGCCTGGTCTTGAATTCGGACAGGACAGAGTCGTCAGCCTGGGCCAGCACTTCCACCCGGCCGCCTTCGATATTTCTGACCCAGCCCTTTACCCCGAGGCTGTCGGCCTGTTCCTTGGTCCAGGCCCGAAAATAAACTCCCTGAACCTTTCCGCTGACAACGCAATGCATTGACTTCATCTGTGCCTCCTTGTTTTTTTAGATGTACCCGTTTTCCTGGAAACTGAAATGGGTTTCATCAGCAATTATAATGTGATCCAGCAAACGGATTCCCATTTCCCGGGATATTTTTTTGATCTTGGAGGTCAGTTCCCTGTCCTGCAGGGAAGGCTGGGGATCGCCCCCAGGGTGGTTATGGACCAGAATCAGTCCGCTGGCCCTCTTTTCCAGGACTCTGGTTATGATTTCTCTGGGAAAGACCGGGGCCTGGTCCACGGTTCCGGTGCTCATCTGTTCAAAACCCAAAAGCCTGTTCTTGTTGTCCATCAGGATGACCCAGAACTGCTCAATATCCAGAAAGGTCAGCCTTGATCTGGCCAGATCCACCACTTTTTCCGGAGTGTTCAGGACACTTCCGGTGATGAGCCCGGACTGCTGAGTTCTGGACCAGAATTCTCGCCAGACCTTGAAAAAGGTAATAATCCCCTGGCCAATTCCGTCAATTTTTTCCAGTTCCTCTGGTCTGGCGGCCAGAATGCCCTTGAATGTCTGATACCTGGACAAAAGCTCCTTGGCCAGAGGTTTGGTATCCCTGCGGGGCTGGGCGTATCCCAGAACCAGTTCCAGAAGTTCATAATCGTGCAGATGGGAAGGATCTTTGTCAATCTTCTGCTTTAGTCTTTTTCTGTGCCCTATGTAATGGGGTTCTTTTTCAGCCATGGCAGTGTCTTGTCAGGGTTAAAGGCTTGAACCGGTTGATGTAAAGACTCTGAAAAGGCGGGAAGTGATCAGATCCATGGCCTGATCAGGTTTAAGGCTGCCGGATTTGACCCGGCTTTCAGCTTCAAGGATCAGATCCCACAGGCGGGCTATCCGGCCGGGACCCATCTGGCCGGCCAGATGCTGCTTCTGCTTTTTTACGGCCGGGTGCAGCCTGACCTGTCCTTCCTGGCCTGTGCACAGCAGCCAGAGTATTCTGGTTTCGCGCAGCAGAAGGCCCAGAAAAGGGAAGAGCATTTCCTCGCCCTTGAGCTGCTCCCGGAAAATCTTGTTCCAGAGCCCGGGCATGTTGTGCCCTTTTTGAAGGTTCTGTAAAAAGACAAAGATATCAATGTCCGGTTCAGAAGAGAGCACTTTTGTGTGTTCCTTGCGGATGACATTCTCAGGCGAGGTCAGAAGGGCCATTTTTTCCAGTTCCCGGTCCACTGCAGTGCTGTCCAGGGGCAGGGCCGGACAAAGAATGTTCAGGACCTCAGGGTCACAGGAAACCCCCAGTTCAGAACATTTCTGCTTGATGTATCTGGCCATGGTGGCCTGGGTCAGCCCTGGGAATTCCCAGGTCCAGCCTTTTTGCACGGCAAATTTATACAGTTTTCTGCTGGACAAAGCCTGAGGAATTTTGGGCCGGCCTTTGTCCCAGGCCGATTCCACACAGAAAAAGGGCCAGATCAAAGGTTTGAAACTGTTCAGGAGAGGGGAAATTTTTTTCCAGGTCCCGGCGGTCAGGGTCTGGGCACTGCGGAGGATAACAGCTCTGGGCGAGCCGGTCATGGCCGGAAGATTCAGGGCGTTCCAGAGTTTTTCATGTTCCTGGGCTTCTTCAAGATGAATGGTCTGCTTATGCCATCCCTGCTGGCCGGATTTCTGCAGGAGCCTGTCAATCTGTCTGGAAATCAGGTTGACATCAGGGCAGATGCAGAAAAAAAAGCCTGGTCTGGACATGTGAGCTCACCTCTGGGACGTCTAAAATCCGCTGCTCAGGCGGTCCGCAGCCCGGGAAACAGCCTGATCCACTGCTTCCTGGCCTGCTGGACTGCGGCCAGCAGACACTGACCCGGGAGTCAGTGAAGGGGCTGCTTCCAGAAAATAGGAATCGCGCCCGGTCAGTCTGCCCGAGTTCCAGAGCTCCTGGCTGGTTTCAGCGGAAAGAATTTTTACGCTCATGACAATGGTCAGGGTGGATTTGACACTGGTTTCATCCACACCGATGACACTGTCTGAAGTCCTGAACTGAAAGATTTCCACCTGGACATGGCCCTGGGCTTTGTCTGCAGCAACCCAGTCAACCCCTCCTCTTCTGTGGAATTCATCTTTAAGGGAGCTTCGCAGATAAGGCTCCAGCCAGACCTCCTGAGTGGGGTTGATCACCTGGGTGATATTAAGCCTGGTCATGCCCCGGGGCAGGTCTATGGCCGAAGCCCCCTCAAAACGGTAGCCGCAGGCCGCAAGGCCTGTGAGTATGATCAAAAGGCAGAAGCAGGCGGATTGTTTCATAACGGCCTGACCACTATGTTCACCAGCTTTCCAGGGATGACCACTGTCTTGACGATTTCCCCGCCCTGGATATGTTTGGCTGCTTTTTCATCCTCCAAGGCCATTTTTTTCATTTCTTCCTCAGAAATATCCACAGGCACAGTGAGTTTTGACCTCAGCTTGCCATTGACCTGGACCACCACCAGGACTTCCTCTTTGACCATGGCCTCGGGATCAGTCCTGGGCCAGCTGCTTCCGGACAGATAATAATCATATCCCATATGGGCCCAGAGTTCCTCGCAAATATGCGGAGTAACGGGTGAAAGCACTGCAAGCACAGAGGATACAGCTGAGGACAGAACCTGCCGGCGTTCTTCAGGGTCCCTGATTTCCTCTCTGGACTGGCTGATATGGTTGGTCAGCTCCATGGCACCGGCAATGGCTGTGTTGAACTGAAATTTTTCAGACATGTCCCTGGTGATTTTCAGCACTGTTTCATGCTCTTTGCGGCGCAGTCCGCGGGCGGCCTGGCTCAGGTTCGAACTGTCCACAGCTGCACACGCTCCCACTGGAGCAAGATCCGGAAGAAGATCATGAACAAGCCTCCAGAGCCGGTTCAGAAACCTGAAGGAGCCTTCCATGGCCTGATCGCTCCATTCCAGATCCTTTTCCGGAGGAGAGGCAAACAGGCAGAACAGGCGCACTGTATCAGCACCGTATTTGTTGATCATTTCATCGGGATCAACCACATTGCCCTTGGATTTGGACATCTTGGCCCCATCCTTGAGGACCATGCCCTGAGTGAGCAGATTGGTGAAGGGTTCGTCAATATCCAGATAGCCAAGGTCCCTGAGGGCCTTGATAAAAAAGCGGGAATAGAGCAGATGCAGAATGGCGTGCTCAATGCCCCCAATGTACTGGTCCACCGGAAGCCAGTAATTGACCGTATCCTTGTCAAAAGGAAGGTTCTGGTTTCTGGCGTCGGTATAGCGGGCAAAATACCAGGAGGATTCCACAAAGGTATCCATGGTGTCTGTTTCCCTGCGGCCGGGTCCCTGACATTCGGGACAGATGGTCTGGACAAAGCTGTCCAGCCCGGGCAGGGGGGACTTGCCGTTGGCAGGCATGCGGGCCTGTTCAGGCAGGATCACCGGCAGATCCTGTTCCGGCACCGGCACAGGGCCGCATTGCGGGCAGTAGATAACAGGAATGGGCGCTCCCCAGAACCTCTGCCTGGAGATATTCCAGTCCCTTAAACGGTAATTCACGGTTCTCTGTCCCAGCCCCTGGTTTTCCAGGTGGTCGGCAATGGCTTCTTTGGCCTGTTCAGTGGGCAGACCGTTAAAAGCGCCTGAATTGACCATGATTCCGGGAGCAGCATAAGCGGTTTCCAGATTCTCTGAAAGTTCTTCTTCCGGGGGCTTTACCACGACTTTTACCGGCAGGTTGTATTTGCGGGCAAACTCCAGATCGCGCTGATCATGGGCCGGAACAGCCATAACCGCTCCTGTTCCGTATTCCACCAGCACGAAATTGGCAATATAAATGGGCATTTTCTCCCCAGTGGCCGGATTCAGACAGTATTTGCCGGTGAAACAGCCTTCCTTTTCCAGGGTGTCTGCAGTGCGGGAAATCTGATCCATTCTGGTAACCCTGGCAATGAAATCCTGGATCCTGTCCCGGTCCGGGCTGTCCTGGATGAGTTCCTGAACCAGGGGATGCTCAGGAGCCAGGCTCATGAAGGTGGCTCCGAAAACCGTGTCGTGACGGGTGGTGAAGACCCGGATGGACTGGTCCATGCCCTGGATCCTGAAGTCGATTTCCATGCCGGTGCTGCGGCCGATCCAGTTTTTCTGCATGGCCACCACCCGTTCCGGCCAGCCCTGGGCAAGATCATCCAGGCATTTGAGAAGTTCATCAGCATATCTGGTGATTCTTAGAAACCACTGGGAAAGTTCCCTTTTTTCCACCACTGAATCGCATCTCCAGCAGGCACCGTCCTCCACCTGTTCATTGGCCAGGACAGTTGAGCAGGAAGGACACCAGTTTACCGGGGCTTTTTTGCGGTAGACCAGGCCTTTTTCCAGAAACCTGATGAAAAAGAGCTGTTCCCAGCAGTAGTAGCCCGGATGACAGGTGGCCAGTTCCCGGTCCCAGTCATAGGAGTAGCCGAGTTTTTTCAGTTCCTGACGCATGTAGGATATGTTTTCATAAGTCCATCTGGCCGGATGAGTGCTGTTTTTGATGGCTGCGTTTTCAGCAGGCATGCCAAAGGCATCCCAGCCCATGGGATGAATAACATTGAAACCGGTCATGCGTTTGAACCTGGCCACCACATCGCCAATGGAATAGTTGCGCACATGCCCCATATGAATCCGGCCTGAAGGGTAGGGAAACATTTCCAGAACATAGTATTTGGGCCTGGTTTCATCCCGGGTGCAGGCGAAGATTTTGTCATTGTCCCATTTGGCCTGCCAGCGGGCTTCAATTTCCAGAGGGGCGTATTTGCTGTCCTTCATGCAGGGCTCCGTGATTATTACAGGTTTCGGCCCGTCCTTAACATGTCTGCGGGCGTTTTGATGATTGATTTTATTCTGGAGGAGGCTGAAGGGGGCGGTGTCTCCGGCCGGGGGGGCTGATACCGGCTCAGATCGTATTTGGACCTGAAGCAGACATTGGTATGTTTTTTGACCCACATGGCAAAGATCTGCTGCAGGATTTCCCGGTCCTGACCGGTCTTGAAATACAGCACACAATTGCAGGGATTCATGGGCCAGACTGTTTCCCCCCATTTTTCCAGGGCCCGGTCCAGAGGGAGACGGAACACCTGGATCAGATCATGAGTATTAACGCACCAGGCAGGCTTGCCAAGACCCTGAAGCACTGAGCAGACAAGGCCGGCCCACTGGGCCGGGCTCTGCTGATCTTCTCTGGCCACAATGAGTTCCCAGATGCGTTCATCTTCTTCCAGCCATGACTTGAGCACAGGCGATGCCCCTTCCAGCCCGGCCGGGAGACGGAACGAGAGTCTGGGGATTTCCGCAGGGCAGAGGTTAAAAGCCTTTACTAATCCCAAATTTATCATTTTTTATGTCTCTGGCTACCGCATCCAGAATGCCGTTGACAAAGTTTCTTGAATTATCATCGCCAAAGGCTTTGGTCAGTTCAATGGCTTCGTTGATGGCTACTTTCAGGGGTATGTCCCGGCAAAAGAGCATTTCATAAACCGCCAGGCGCAGGATGGTCAGCTCTATCCTGGCAATGCGCTGAATTTTCCAGTTTTTGGAATAGGTGGATATGATGGAATCCAGCTTCTGGAGATTTTCCAGGACTCCGGCAACCAGAGACCAGGCAAAACCGTCGGTCAGGGGTCCTCCGCCTGGAATATTGTCCTGAAAAAGTTCAAAGGTTTTTTCCACGGCTGAAAGGCCGGGCACAAAATTATGGGCGTAAAGAACCTGAAAGGCGTAGGTTCTTTTGGATCTTCTGGAGCCGGACTGGACCGGTTTGGAACTGGAGGTACTGGACATGGCTGGAAATGCCTGAATGAAACAGGTTCAATCCACAAGTTCCAGGACCCTGACAGTCTCCAGCATGGCGGCGGCAGCTTCCACCCCCTTGTTGCCGGCCTTGCTCCCGGCCCTTTCCACGGCCTGTTCCAGAGTGTCAGTGGTCAGCAGCCCAAAACCCACAGGAACGCCCGATTCCAGGGAAACCTGAGCAATGCCCTTGGTGGCTTCCGAAGCCACATAGTCAAAATGGGGGGTGGCCCCTCTGATGACAGCTCCAAGGCAGACAATTCCGCTGTAGCGGCCTGTATGGGCCAGCTTCTTGACCACCACCGGCATTTCAAAGGCGCCCGGGATTTTATACAGGGTCAGGTCCTGCTGGCTGATGCCGTGCCGGATGAGGTAATCCACTGCACCGCCCACCAGCCGGTCCACTATGAAATCATTGAATCTGGAAGCCACCAGGGCCACTTTAAGGGCTCTGGCATCGAGCATTCCTTCATATGTTTTGATGGATGGCATGCATTTCTCCTGATGTTAGTGAATTTCAGCTGGATCTGAAATGTGCAGCAGATGCCCCATTTTTTTCTTTTTGGTCATCAGATAGCACAGGTTTTCCCGGCAGGGTTCGATTTCCATGGGAACCCTTTCCACCACTTCCAGATCAAATCCTTCCAGTCCAATGATCTTTTTGGGATTA
>CAZHCY010000041.1:0-11988 GCA_964531185.1 uncultured Desulfovibrionales bacterium
ATAGAATTGGGGGGCAGGCCGGCGTGCGCGAGGATAGTGCGGGGCAAGTCGGGAAAGTATCCAGTAACCAGGCCGTCCCGCTCCTGGATGATGTAGGGCGGGATATCCACGGCCCCTGCGGTGAAGCTGGGATGGTCCGCGATCCATTGCTTTTCCCGGGCGGTCAGCTCCACCTGGGAGGCACCCGGCTCCATGGCGGGCTCCGCATACCATTTCTTGAGCAGGGCCTGGCTTGTTTCCGGGCTGATGGCGGCAATGGCCTTGTTTAGAATGGGGACCAGTTCCGGCCAGTCCTTGCGGATGGAGAAGACCAGTTCGGTTTTGCTTTCCGGAATTATGCCGGCCCTCTCAAAGCCGGTCACCAGATGCTGTTTGCGCCAGTACTCCAGGGTGCTGCCGGCAATGGCCGCGTCCACCTCCCGGTTGATCAGCGCCATGGCCAGAGCTTCCGAATCAGGTAAAGGCACTGGAATTATTTGGGGATGCCGATTGAAAAGTTCCTTGGCCCCCTGCACCCCTTCCTGGTATCCGACCCGTTTGCCGCGCAGATCAGCCAGGTTTTGAAACTCATCCAGGCGCTGCAGATAGGTGTAGATGTAATAGTAGGCATGAGACACCGGCTGGGTAAAGAGAAAATGCTCGGATCGGGACTCAGTCCGAATGCTGGAGGCCAGACCGTCAATGGTCCGGTTTTCAGCCTCTTGAACAATATCCGGCCACGGTCCCACCTTGAGCTTAATATCTGTATTCAGCAGGCTGTTGATCCTGTCCATGTACCCGGGCAGCACTCCGCTCAGTCCGCCCTGTGCGTCTATGATTACAGCCGGGGGAAAGTCCAGGGTGCTGCCCAGGGTGATATCCGGATGTTCATCCAGCCATTGCCGTTCTTCGGGGGTCAGGACCAACTGGGGCATCTCGGCTGCCTGGACGGGTGAGCAGATGAGTCCGGCCAGCCAGCAGTGAACCGCGAACAGTTGGGCAATACAAAGCAGAAACTTTGGGTGCATAGCCTTCACACTTCTAATCTAATTTGAGCAGGAAACGCCGCTTATACTCACTCCCTGCCCATAACTCAAGCTTCTTTCTTCAGGTTCAAAGTACCCCCTGGCTTTTTTTCTGTAACCAAGTTTCCACAAAACGTTCTTAAAGTCCAACATTTTGGATAAATTTATTGCTCCCACGCTCTGCGCGGGAGCTTCATCCGACCGCTCCTGCGGTCTCTTAGGATAAGGAATGGACGCGGAGCGTGGGAACAATAAAGAAGGACTGTCCCCAAGCCGGATCAGATCGTATAGTATAACCGTCATCCCCTGAATGCGTACTCTTTTTCAGCCAGGGCCACGGTGTTTATATTCACCTGATGCCAGATCCAGACCATGGGCGCATGGTGAACAGATACTAATCAAGAAACATCTGCTGAAAGCCGTATCCTGGTCGGGCCTGAAAATTATCTGAAAAACCGGATTAAGATTGAAAATTTACATTAAAATCATGTGAAAATCTTGTGAAAAGCATATCAAAGGATAAAAAAATCAGGGTTTGTTTGACAGAAGAAGTGTAAACAGCTAAGGATGAGTATTTTGTGTGCAGTTTTTCGGGATTTTTGGGCTGCAATATCCTGAAAATTCAAGGTGATAGGTAACAGTTCAGCTTTTTTTTAGGAAAGCAGGGCACCCCAGCCCTTGTTTTGGTTTGATGGAAGAAACAGACTTAGAAAAACAAGCCCTGGGAGAGCCAGCCCCCCCACCTGGCTTGTATGCCTCCGGGCAGACGCCGTGCCTCACGCAAAGGGCTGAACTGTTATGATGACAGGCCTGTCTGGGCTTCGAACCCGCAGGTTCATGTTAAATGTTTAACCAGGGAGTTTTGAATGGCAAAAAAAATTGACAAGTACAGCATTGACAACACTGACTATACTGTGGGTCAGGACAACATCCAGAGGTACGGATTTGATATCCATAATCCTGTTTTTGGTACCAGTGTGGCCCTGATCCTTTTATTTCTCATAGCCACATTAGTCAGCGAACCTTCCACAGCCAAAGCTGTTCTGGACGGGATCAAATGGAAAATCATCGGTCTGTTTGATGTCCTTTTCATCTGGTCAGGAAATGTTTTTGTCCTTTTCTGTCTGGTGCTCATATTCACTCCTTTCGGCAAGATCCGCCTGGGAGGGAATGACGCTGTTCCGGAGCATTCACTGCTTTCCTGGATCGCCATGCTTTTTGCGGCAGGCATGGGAATCGGGCTGATGTTCTGGAGCGTGGCCGAACCTGTGGCTTACCTGACGGCCTGGTATGAAACTCCACTGGGAGTTGAACCCAATACTCCGGAAGCAGCCAGAATGGCCCTGGGCGCAACCATGTATCACTGGGGCCTGCACCCCTGGGCTGTTTACGGGGTTGTAGCCCTTTCCCTGGCCTTTTTTGCCTATAACAAGGGGCTGCCTCTGTCCATCCGGTCCATATTTTACCCCATTCTGGGCGATAAGGCCTGGGGCTGGGCCGGACATATCGTGGATATCCTGGCTGTTTTGGCCACTCTGTTCGGGCTGGCCACATCCCTGGGGCTTGGAGCCCAGCAGGCTGCCAGCGGCATTAACCATGTCTTTGGACTGAACGGAGGCGTAGGTCTGCAGCTGGGAGTCATCACCGGAGTAACCGCTCTGGCGGTTATTTCAGTTATCAGGGGCATTGAAGGCGGAGTCAAACTGTTGAGTAATGTCAACATGCTCATAGCCCTGCTTTTATTCGTGTTTGTAACTTTTACCGGAATAAGCCTGTTTTTCGGCTCGGTCTGGACCACCATCAGTTCATACGTGGCCAATTTTATTCCTCTGAGCAACCCCCACGGCCGGGCAGATCAGGCCTGGTTCCAGGGCTGGACAGTATTTTACTGGGCCTGGTGGATTTCCTGGTCACCGTTTGTAGGCATGTTCATTGCCAGGGTGTCCAGAGGACGCACTGTCAGAGAGTTTCTGACCGCGGTGCTTATCGTACCCACTTTGGTTACGGTGCTCTGGATGGCGGTTTTCGGCGGCCAGGCCATTGATCAGGTAATGAACAATGTGGGCACCCTGGGCAGTGAAGGTCTGACCAGCGTATCTCTGGCCATGTTTCAGATGTTCGACTTTCTGCCTATTGGTTCTATTCTGTCCATCATTGCTGTGGTGCTGGTCCTGGTGTTCTTTATCACCTCTTCGGACTCAGGTTCACTGGTAATTGACAGTATCACCGCCGGCGGAAAGCTGGATGCCCCGATTCCCCAGAGGACATTCTGGGCAGTGATTGAGGGCGCCATTGCCGCGGCCCTGTTGTGGATAGGCGGCAAGGAAGCCATTGAAGCCCTGCAGGCCGGAGCAATCACCACGGCCCTGCCCTTTACCGTGATTCTGCTTCTAATGTGCGTCAGCCTGATAATGGGCTTCACCACTGAGGAGAAGCCTCCCAAAGTTATCAGAACCAAACGGGGTCTTAAAGACTCTGAAATAAAATAGGCAGGCAGACCTGATCATGCCTTAAAAGCGCCCCGGTTTTTCCGGGGCGTTTTTTTTTGGATTTTTTCAGACCAGAACACGGCCCAGATATGTGCCCGGTGAAAAGTGATGGGCCACCTGGGCCTGGAACAGTTCAGCAGTGGCCAGGGCGTCAGTCAGGGCGTTGTGGGGGGGATAAGCCGGCAGACCGTATCTTTCCCGGCTTGCGGCCAGTCTGACTGAGCCGGGTTTGTGGCCGGCAAGCCGTTTCCAGAATCTGCCGGCCCTTTTGTACTCCAGGGTAGATTCAATGGCCATGGTATCAATGACCGGAAACTGGATTCCTTCACCCAGACGGTCCTTGAGAGCTTTGTTCAGAAAATCCCTTTCAATGCGGTGGTAATGAACCACAATTATTTTTCCGGCCAGAATCTGCAGGAGCCGCTCCAGCAGAGTGAGCAGATCCGGGGCTTTGTGGATATCTGAATGGGTTATGCCGTGAATGACTATGGATTCCTGATCCAGGTCGCCGGCCGGCTTGACCAGCCAGTGAGCCGCCCGGGAAGAATAGATTGTTTTCAGGTCAAAGGGAATCAGGCCTATACTGACTATTTCGTCCTGCTCAGGGTTCAGGCCTGTGGTTTCAAAATCCACCGCCGTAAAGGAGAGTTTGTTGAGAGGGGTTTTGCAGGGGTGCTTATAAGCCTGATAAAAATGTTTCAGACGCGGATCACTGGCTTTTTTAGCCCTGGCCGACATGATGGCCGGCCAGTTGCGGGTGATATTATCTTTTATTCTGGACTTGATAAACACAGCAACCTTTAAACGGCTTGGCACCTACTATTTGACAAATTTTTTGGCAGCATAGCGGTATTTGATGAAATTCTGGGCATTGTGCAGGACCTGAAAGGCATCCTTGAGGTTGCGCCTTTCAAAGTCGGACAGCTTGGCCGGTTCAATGTTGTTGTCCGGTTCCCTGTGGTTTTCAATGTCCAGGGCCTGATGACGGATGCGGACCAGGGAGATGAATTCCATGGCGTCCCGTAGATCAGCACCGTTTCCCCGGGGCAGAATTTCTGCCTCTATGATATCATCCAGGCGGTCAAAGGTGTTCTGGTTCTGAGAACCCACAGCCAGGGCGTGTACCCGGACAAGGTCGCTCAAGGGGGCGGTGCCTCTTCTTTTGAGATTGATGGAATTTTTATGCTTGCCGTCTTTTTCCATGACAAACTGTCTGAAAAAACCCAGAGGCGGGGTTCTTTTCAGGGAGTTGCCGGCCAGGCAGGCCAGAAAACGGGTGTTTTTCCTGGCCCTTCTGGCAATGAATGTCTTGAGTCTCTGGGCCCAGCCTGTCTGGCCCCATACTCCGTCCAGATCAAAAAATATGGAACTGTTGAGCAGAGTCTGCGGCTCAGGTTCATCAATCCAGCTGGCAAAGCACTCCTGCCACTGGCTCAGGGTCTTGCGCCATTCAGGATTGGTGGCCATGATCTCACCGTCGCAGTATTCATAGCCGCAGGCAGCCAGACCGTCGCTGATAAAGGCGGCCAGGCTTTTAAAATAATCATCATGCTGGTCTGGATCGAAGTTTTCATCAAGAATAAAGGCATTATCCTGGTCAGTGACCACCAGCTGTTCATCTCTGGCCATGGAGCCAAGCACGATCACGCAATAGCCCACTGGAGGCGGCCCAAGTTCCTGTTCCCCGAGTTCAGCCAGGCGCTGGATGAAACTGCGGCCGATGACTGACATGGCGGTGCCGACCATGTGCGAGTTGGCGCTTTCATTGACCATGCGCACGAAGCTGGTGTTTACCTGATCTGAGAGCCGGGCCAGGTCTTCCACGCTCTGCTGCAGAAAGGTATTGTTCACCAGCAGAAGACTGCTTTTGGATTCATAACTGATAATATCCGTTATTTCCACAACCCCTACAGGACGCTTGTTGCGCAGCACAGGAAGGTGATGGATGTTTCTGCGCAGCATGGTCAGCATGGCTTCAAATACATAATCATTCAGATCCAGGGAGATGAGCTCGGTGGACATGACTTCCCGGATGGGCCTGTCAGCGGGTATGCCCCTGGCCAGAACCCTGATGCACAGATCTCTGTCGGTCAGGATGCCAACAAACTGGCCTTCGGGCTGGTCCAGCTCCTCTGATTCATCCGGTGAATCCGGGTCCAGCACCAGGACCGCGGACACGTTTTCATCAGCCATGGTCCTGGCTGCCTGCTGAATGGTGTCATCGGCGTTAAGGAAGACAGCCTCGCGGCTGAGCAGGTTTCTCAGCTTGGAAGTGGTCAAATCGTTGCCGTAGCTTACAGTGGTTACTGCCTGGCGCAGCCTGGTGCTGTTGTCCACCTCCACGTAATCATAAAATTCATTGTACTGGTCACAGAATTCATAAAACACTGCCGCGTCCAGACAGTAGACCAAGCTGTCCTCTACAGCTTCGGCTGTGAAACGGGCCTTGTTGTTCATTAAAAGCCCCATTTCACCGAAAATGGCCCCCTCAGCAAGCCTGTTGTACAGTTCGCCGCTTCTTCTGAACAGCTCAATACTGCCGCTGCGGACTATGTACAGGTGGTGAATGGGATCACCATGAGTAATTATAGTGCTTCCGGCTCTGAAATAGGATATTTCCAGGCTGGAAGCGGCTTTGCTCAAGGCATTTTCAGGCAGGGTATCAAAAGGAGGCTGCTGACCGAGAAAATTCTGTATTTCCACAAGTTCAATGTTCATAATCTGTCTGTCCTGGGTGCAGGGTTTCAGAAATAACTCTGTTCCGGGTTTTCAGGCTGAATATATGGCCCAGCATGCCTTGTGCTCAGGATTTAGGCAACCGTTTTATAGCTGTCTGCCTGAGAGCTTGCGCCTCATGTGTCAGCATAGATGCCGCCCTGGATGAATTTTGAGGGAGGGCCTGAAAATTCTTTATTCCTGTTATTTTCAGTGTCACAAAGGCAGGAGTTGTTTTAATATCTTATTCTTTGCATTTTAAGAGAAATGTAGTCAAAATGATATTTACAGGTTCTAATTCTCAAGCTCAGGTCCCCAAAGATACAGAAGAGCCTGTACATGACCTGCGAGCAGCTTACCTCAGGGACAGAGCTTGTCTCTGCCCGTTGGTGCAAGGCGGACAGGCATCAGGTTTGCCCCAGCATCCGGTAAACTGTCGGCCATCAGATCATCCGGGCGGACACAAGGTCCGCCCCTACATGATATACCCAGGCCGGGGGTTGCCGCTGGGGTAAATGCATTGTCCATGAAAACACCCGGAAGTGGGTTTCAAATCCGTAGGGGCAGAGCTTGTCTCTGCCCGTTGGTGCTGGGGCTGCTGACCGATTTTTTACTGAATGACCGGGGTGTTTCCAGATTTTTCAGCTTTTACAAAAGGCGGTGGAAAAAATGAATGCTTTATTCTGGTTCAAAGTTTATCTATTTACAGTGCCGGTGTTTTTTGCCGTGGACCTTGTCTGGCTGGGCCTTGTGGCAGGCAGGCTTTACCAGAAAAATATCGGGCATCTTCTCAGTCCTTCAGTGAACTGGCCCGCGGCTATTGTGTTTTACCTGATATATATTGCAGGCATTCTTTATTTTGCCGTGCGTCCCGGGCTTGAAATCCAGTCCCTGGCCAGGGCCTGTTTTCTGGGCGGTCTTTTTGGATTTTTCACCTATGCCACCTATGACCTGACCAACCTGGCCACCCTCAGGGACTGGCCGGTTTTCATAAGCGTCATTGATATTGTCTGGGGCACTGTTTTGTGCTGCCTGACAGCGGCCGGCAGCTATCTTATTGCGGTTCGGCTGCTCTGATCTTCTTTTTCAGCATTATTTATCCCGCAGGAAGCAGTAATGACCATTCCGGATATATTTCTCCTGACCCTGGCAGGGGCGGCCGGGGTTATGACCCTGGCCTGGCTGGTGTGCCTGGCCACGGGCAAAGCCTCGGTGGCTGATTCCTTCTGGGGGCCCGGGTTTGCGGCTGTATCCTGGGTGGTCTATTTTGCGGGTCCCGGGGAAACCTTCAGAAATCTGCTCATTGCTCTAATGGTCAGTCTCTGGGGATGCAGGCTCTGTCTTTATCTGACTCTTAGAAACTGGAACCGGCCCGAAGACGGAAGGTACAGGGCAATTCGCGAAAACATGGGCCAGGGCTTCTGGTGGAAAAGTTTTTTCAAGATTTTTCTGCTCCAGGGAGTTTTAGTCTGGATTATCTCCCTGGCTGCTCAGCTGGCCCAGATGAGTTCCGGGCCTTCAGTTCCCGGCTTTTTTGACCTGCTGGGAATTTTTCTCTGGGTGGCCGGTTTTGGTTTTGAGTCTGTGGCGGATCACCAGATGAGGAGGTTCAAAAATGACCCTGCCAACCGGGGGAAAGTCCTGGACCGGGGATTATGGGCCTACAGCAGGCATCCCAATTATTTCGGGGAGACTCTCATGTGGTGGGGAATTTACTGCATGGCTCTGCAGACCGGGTACGGTCCGGCGGGTTTGATCAGCCCAGTGGTTATTACCTGGCTTCTGATCAGGGTTTCCGGCATCAGAATCACCGAGACGCATACCAGGCAGTCCAGGCCGGAATATGCTGAATACCAGCGCAAAGTCAGCCCGTTTATCCCCTGGTTCAGAAAAGCCTGACCCGGGGCATTTGCAAAGAAGGAAACATGGATAAATCAAACCTTGACGTAGCTGTAATCGGAGGCGGAGCAGCAGGTATTGCTGCGGCGCATTATCTTTCCCGCAGGCACCGGGTGGATCTGTATGAGGCTGATTCCGAGGCAGGAGGCCACGTCCAGACTGTAAGGGCTGAGGAAAACGGGTCCAGTCTTGCGGTGGACATGGGGTTTATTGTCTTCAACAACCGGAACTATCCATGCTTCACCAGACTGATGAAGGAGCTGGGTGTTGAATCCAGCCCCACGGTGATGTCCTTTTCCTACAGTGAATTGAAAACCGGTTTTGCCTATTCCGGGCACAGTCTGTCCGGGCTTTTTGCGTCCAGAAAGAATTTCATAAATCCCAGGTTCTGGTCCATGCTGATACAGATCAAGAGATTTAATTCCCAGGTCCTGGAAGACCTGAAAGCAGGCAGGCTGAAGGACATCACTCTGGGGGACTATGTTCGCGGCCACGGGTTCACCCGGATTCTATTCATGCGCTACCTTATTCCCATGGTCCAGTCCATCTGGTCGGCTGAAGAAAAAGCAGCAGATGATTTCCCTATGGTCAGGTTTGCTGAGTTCTTTGCCAACCATGGGCTGCTTTCCTTGAAAGACCGTCCTGAATGGATGTTTATCAAGGGCGGCAGCTTTACTTATGTCCAGGCTTTTAAAAAGGCTTTTCAGGGCAGGCTTCTGCTTGGTTCCCCGGTACAGGGAGTAAGCAGGCAGGACAGCGGCCCGGTGGTGCATCCGAAGCACGGGGATGTTCAGTACCAGACAGTGGTGCTGGCCTGCCATGCTGTTGCAGCCCTTAGCCCGCTGCGATCCCCGGCGGAAGCCCATGTCAGGCTGCTGTCCACATGGCAGACTGCTGACAATGAAGTCTGCCTCGCACAGGCTTAATCGTTGTTTCCGCCCAACAAAAGGTCCTGGGCCTGCTGGAACTATATTGCCGGGGCAGGAAAAAGGCCGGAAAAAGTGAATGTTCACTATTACATGAACATGCTCCAGGATTTTCAGGCCGGGCATAATTATGTGGTCACCCTGAATCCTGAATCAAGGCCGGATCAGGCAAAAGTCCAGCGCTGTCTGAACATGGCCCATCCCAGATTCACCAGACAGGCTCTCAAGGCCCAGGCCGGCATCAGGTCCATTCAGGGCAGGGGAGGAATATATTACTGCGGAAGCTACCACGGCAACGGTTTTCATGAAGATGCCATGGCTTCAGGAGTAAGGGCCGCGCAAATGCTGGGGGTGGAGCCTTGAACTCAAGGATAGTGCCGGTTCTGGTCAGTCATGAAAGAAAAGCTCCTGTCCGGCATGGATTTGAGTATCCCTATACCTGCCTGATTCTGGACCTGGATGAGCTTCAGGAGTCCAGCCCCCTGTCCCGCCTTTTCAAAGTCAATGCCTTATCCCTGTTTTCCATTGCCGAGGATGACTATCTCCCAGGCTGGTCCGGAAGCCTCAGGCAGAAACTTGCCCATTTCATGCACCAGAAGGCTGGAATGAAAATTCAGCCTGAAAGCAGGGTGTTTCTCCTGACTCCGCCCCGTTTATGGGGTCGGGTGTTCGCACCGGTGTCCTTTTATTTTGTGTACGCCCCGTCCGGGCAGCTTGACTGCGTAGCAGCCGAAGTGAACAACACATTCGGAGACAAGCATGTATATATGCTTAAGGTGCCGGAGGACCAAAAGAAATATCCGGTCAGACTGGAAACGGACAAGGATTTTCATGTATCCCCTTTTTTCCCCATGGCCGGGAGGTATTGTTTCCTGTTCAGCGATATTCGGGAGAAACTGGATATAAAAATCCAGCTCATTCAGGATGATACTGTGGTGCTTGAGGCAGGGCTGAAGCAGAAACATGCTCCGGCTGAACTTAATACCAGAAATATTCTGCTCTGCTGGATGGCTCATCCTCTGACGCCGGTGCTGACTTATCAGAGAATACTCAGTCAGGCGGCCAGGCTTTACTTCAGACACAGGCTGAGAGTTCATCCCAGGCCTGAGCCGGAGAGTCCCATGACCATCATGGCTGCAGAGGACATACCGGGAATCATGCTCAAGACAGCCATGAACATTGTCCGGAAAAATCTGTCCAGAATCCAGGCCGGCCGGCTAAGGCTGATCCTGCCGGACGGTTCAGTCATGGAATTTAGAGGCCAAAGGCCTGGCCCGGAAGGAATCATCCAGGTTCATGATCTGGATTTTTTCATTAAGCTGGTCAGATCTGAAGACATCGGATTTGGCGAAGCCTATACCCAGGGGCTGTGGAGCTCGGATGATCCGGCCGGGGTCCTGGAGCTTCTGGCCATGAACATGCACCATATGTCCTGGAAGGAGGACTGGGGACTGCCAGGCAGGCTGCTGCACAAGAGTTCCCTGCTGGCCAGAAAGATGATTCCTGCCAACACGGTGCAGGGATGCAGAAAAAACATCAGGGCCCATTATGATCTGTCCAATGATCTGTTCGCTGCTTTTCTGGATCAGGGGCTGAACTATTCCTGCGCGGTATTTGATGATCCCCTGGCAGAAGATGCTGAAACCCTGGAACAGGCCCAGAACAGAAAACTATCCATGGCAGCCGGGTCCCTGGAGCTGACTCCGGAAGATCATGTCCTTGACCTGGGCTGCGGCTGGGGAGGCTTTACATTTTTTGCCGCAGGGAAACTGGGCTGCCGGGTAACCGGAGTGACTGTTTCCAGACGCCAGTATGATTATGTGCGGGAAAAAATCAGGACCCTGGGGCTTGAAGACCAGGTCCGGGTGCTGCTTGAGGATTACCGGACTGTGCAGGGTGTTTATGACAAGATTGTCTCCATAGAGATGCTGGAGGCTGTGGGACACAAGTATCATCCTGACTTTTTCGGGGCCCTGGACAGGCTTTTGAAGCCTGGAGGCATGGCCCTGGTCCAGACCATTACCATTGCTGATCAGCGCTATGAAATTTACCGCCGGACCAGGGACTGGATAAGCACTTATATTTTTCCCGGCGGGCTTCTGCCTTCCCTGACCAGGATATCAGAGGTCCTGGCCGCTGAAACCAGCCTGGTCATAAGCGGGGTCAAAGATATCGGCATCCACTATCCCAGGACTCTGGGCATGTGGCTCAGGAATTTCAAGACCAATGAAGATCTGGTCCGGAATCTGGGTTTTGACCGGGAATTCATGAGAAAGTGGGAGTATTATTTCTGTCTGTGTCAGGCCGGTTTCAGAACCAGGCATATCCGGGATCTGCAGATTCTCATGGACAGGCCTGTGTACTGCGGGCAATAGATAAAATTTTATAAAATTATACATTTATTTCAGCCTGTTATGTAAACAGAACTTCTCAGATTCTGTTGCTGTGTTTCAATTCATGCTTTTATTGACCCAAGACTAAGGGGGATGAGCATGCTTGTGCAACAGTTCGGAAATCGGCTTAGATTTCTGCGCAGCCTTAAAAATTTCACCCAGTGCCAGCTGGCTGAGGAGATCGGCATTTCAGTGCAGCATCTGGGGCGGATCGAGCGCGGAAATTCAGCCCCGTCATTCAGTCTTCTGGGCAGGATATGCCAGGTGCTGGGAGTTGAGCCGGCAGTTCTTTTTCTCTTTCCCGATCCTGCGGTCCTTCAGGACCAGGGGCTTGATCCGGCCCAGGCCGGGATTTCCATGGACTGGACCAGAAATATAACCGTTACGGGCCTCTGGATGCTGGAGGGCAGAAACGGGGTTTGTCACTTGTCCGAAGGCAGGTTCAGGCGGCGGGGTACCGGACCCTTTTCCAGGACTCCGGGCATGGGACTTCTATCACGCCCACCTTCCCAGGGTAAGAAACCGACCCTGGTCTACGATCTCATCGAGGAATTCCGGCAGT
>CAZHCY010000042.1:0-11980 GCA_964531185.1 uncultured Desulfovibrionales bacterium
GGCGCCGAAAAGCCGGATGCTCCATGTAATACCTGATCAACCGGGACAAAAAGGACAACAGTTCCTGGTCCATATCCTTCCAGTTGTACCAGGATATTTCATTGTCCTGGCAATAAGCATTATTATTGCCCTGCTGGGTCCTGCCCAGTTCATCTCCTCCCAGCAGCATGGGAACTCCCTGGGACAGAAAAAGCGTGACCAGAAAATTGCGCTGCTGACGCCGGCGCAGGCTGAGTATCCCCGGATCATCAGTGGGGCCTTCCTTCCCGCAGTTCCATGAACCTTCGTTGTCGCTGCCGTCCTGATTGTCTTCGCCATTGGCCAGATTGTGTTTTTCATTATAGGATACCAGATCCTTCAGGGTAAATCCGTCATGGGCAGTGATAAAATTGATGCTGGCCGAGGGCAGCCTGCTGTCCTGGGCGTACAGATCAGAACTTCCTGTAACTCTGTAGGCAAACTCCCCCAGAGTCTGACCGCGGCCTGCCCAGAAATCACGGATACAATCCCGGTATTTGCCGTTCCATTCAGACCATCCAGCCGGGAAATTGCCCACCTGGTAGCCCCCTTCTCCCACATCCCATGGTTCAGCTATAAGTTTGACCTGGCTTACCACTGGATCCTGCTGGATTAGATCAAAAAAAGCTGAAAGCTTGTCCACATCATGGAGTTCCCGGGCCAGGGCAGCGGCCAGATCAAACCTGAATCCGTCCACGTGCATTTCCTGTATCCAGTAGCGCAGGGAATCCATGATCATCTGCAGAACATGAGGGTTGCGCATGTGCAGGCTGTTGCCTGTGCCGGTATAATCCATATAGTAGCGGGGATCATCTTCCACTGTCCGGTAGTAGTAAAAATTGTCAATGCCTTTGAAAGAAAGGGTAGGTCCAAGGTGATTGCCTTCTGCGGTATGGTTGTAAACCACATCCAGAATCACCTCTATACCTTCCCGGTGCAGTGTTTTGACCATCTGCTTGAATTCACAGACAATTCCTCCTGGATGATTGTGTGCTGCATATTCTGTATGCGGCGCAAAATAGCCAATGGTATTGTAGCCCCAGTAGTTGCTGAGGCCTTTATCCACCAGGTGCTTGTCATGAATAAAGAACTGGATGGGCATCAGCTCCACCGCGGTAATACCCAGTTTTTTCAGGTGCTCCACTGCAGCCGGATGGGCCAGACCGGCATAGGTCCCCTGCAGATGCTCGGGTATGTCCGGATGCTGAACAGTAAAGCCCCTGACATGGGTTTCGTAAATTACGGTTTCATGCCAGGGCCTTGCCGGGGGTTTGTCCCCGTTCCAGTCAAATCCCGGCTCATGGACCACGCAGCGGGGAACAAATGGACTGCTGTCTTCTGCATTAATCCTGTCCGGGTCTTCATGAAAATGATAGGAAAAGACCGCCTCATCCCAGTCGACCTGTCCATCTATGGCCTTGGCATAGGGATCCAGAAGCAGCTTGGCCGGGTTGCAGCGGTGTCCTTTTTCCGGCTCCCAGGGCCCATGTACCCGGTATCCGTAACGCCGGCCCGGTCCTGCTTCAGGCAGATACCCGTGCCAGCAGTAGCCGGTAATTTCAGGCAGCTGGATCCTGGTCTCCTGCCCTCTGGAATCAAAAAGACAAAGTTCAACTTTTTCTGCCACCCCAGAATAAAGAGAAAAGTTGGTTCCTGAACCATCATAAGCAGCCCCCAGAGGGTAGGGATTCCCAGGCCAGCATTTCATTTTACTCACACCTCTCTTGGTTTTAAAGCACTGGGGTGCCTGTCCCCTGCGCCCTTGAAAAAGGCTAAACTGTTATTAATAACTTATAAACAGACAGTTCATGAGTTCAAGGTCGCAGGACATAAAACGCGGACAAAGGCATGGGAGCATTGCCCGTTTGTAAATTTCGTAACAGTTCAGCCGTTTGCATGAGGCACGGGGACTGTCCCTGGCTTCAGGACTGTCCCCAAGTAACCATTCAGGGGGTTGCCCGGCTTGGGGACAGTCCCCGCGATATACACCGCAAAGAAAGAGAAACCAATTGGGGGCATAAAAGCCATACTTATATCAAAATCTTTACCCAGCGAGGGACAGTCCCCAAGCCGGATCAGACCGTAAACCGTCATCCCCTGAATGGTTACGTCCTCAAAAGCAATGCTGCCCTGCACCTGCTTTAAGCCGCAGTAGAATCAGGTCTGCCCAGGGTACCTGCATAACTTCTTATTCCAGAAAATTTTTAAAAACTTCACAGTCAAAAATTCTCTGTCAACATCTTGTATTTACTGACAATTTTCAGAATCCTGAATGTCAGCATCATTATCAGCTTCAACAGCCTGATTTCTTTATCTTTACCTTTAACTTTTAACCTTTAACTTTTAACTTCAAGTTAAAAACCTACTTGCCAATAATTTTATTTTATGTTTATGTATTAGTAACGGAGAGCCGAAAATAATCAGTCGGGTAACAGTTCAGCCATTTACATGAGGCACGGGGACCGGCTCTCCCAGCCCTTGTTTTTTTAAGTCTGTTTCATACATATTTAAAAAACAGGCGCTGGGATGCCTGTCCCCTGCGCCCTTAAAAAGGGCTAAACTGTTACTTCAGTTGGAAATGATTATTTTTCTGGACCACATGCTTTGCAGAAGATTTTATGCTGGATAATGATCTGGCCGGCATACTGACTCTTGCTGAAGATATTTGCGGTTTATCATCCCACCCTTCCTCGGGGTCGGAGGTTTTCCCCATGTTTATTAATTTTACTTTTAAGGGAAACCAAAGATCTGAAGGGTTATTATTTCATGAGCAGTCTCAGCGACGTTTTGATCATTGACCATGACCAGAATTTCATAAAAAAAATTTCAGAGGTCCTGCCTCAGGAGGAATTTCGTTTTTTTTCAGCCCCGGGTCCCTCCCAGGGGCTAAGAGCTGCCCGGTTCCGGGACGTGGACATTATTATTCTGAACCTGGAACATCCTGATGACGGCTCCATGCAGGCCTTGTCCAAACTTAAGTCTTTGCCTGATTCTCCGGAAATCATTGCCGTTACCTCTTCCCTGGACAACGAAAATGCCGCCCTGGCAGTCCAGCAGGGAGCCTGGGATTTTATTACCAGGGCAAGCACTTCCCTGGAGATAAAGCTTGCCTGCCAGAGAGCGGCAAACTACAGAAGCAAGCGCCTGGCCCTTTTCCCCATGGAACGCAAAGGCATTGTGGGTTCAAGCCCTGCTCTTCTGTCCTGCCTGGAAAAAATGGCCCAGGCAGCCAGGACTCATGCTGAAGTTCTGTTTACCGGGGAGACCGGCACCGGCAAGGAGATATTTGCCAGGGCCCTGCACGCCAACAGTCGCCGCAAGGACCGGAACCTGGTCATTGTGGACTGCGCTTCCCTTTCCGAAACCCTGGCGGAAAGTGAATTGTTCGGGTACCGGAAAGGGGCCTTCACCGGTGCTGTTTCCGACAAGACAGGATTGATTTATCAGGCCAATCAGGCCACTCTTTTTCTGGATGAAATCAGTGAATTGCCCCTGTCCATGCAGAAAACCCTGTTGCGGGTCCTGGAAACACAAACCTACCGCCCCCTGGGTCAGTCCCACGAGTCTGTAAGCAATTTCCGTCTGGTCTGTGCCAGCAACCGGGATCTGCATGCCATGAGTCAGAAGGGTGAGTTCCGGGAAGACCTGCTCTTCCGGATCCAGGCCATAAACATTGATATCCCGCCTTTAAGAAACAGGCTTGAAGATATCGAGGACCTGGTAAGCTTTCATCTCAGGGCAATCTCCCGGGAATCAGGACTTCCCAGGTTAAGCGCCTCTCCTGATCTTATTGAACTGTTTCAGAACTATTCATGGCCGGGCAATGTCCGGGAGCTGGTCAACACCCTCAAAGCCTTAAGCGCCACAGGGCTGCAGGAAAGAGTGCTCCACCCTTCCCATCTGCCCAGGGAGCTCTATTCCAGATTTCTGAGCGATTCCGGCAATTCTCTGGAAACTCAGGACCCCTCCCGGACAGCACCTTTCCAGAGCTCCCGGACGTCCCATGCCCCTGATGCAGGCAGCCAGCTCATAAACCCGGACTGGTTCCACATGGACTGGAAAACCTACTGCACCAAGACCAGGGAAAAATTTGAAAGCCAGTACCTGCATAACCTTATGCAGGTCTGCCGGAATAATATTGATGATGCAGCCCTCCATTCAGGTCTGAGCAGGCCCAGGCTTTACAGCCTGCTCAAAAAATACGGAATTCCCAGGCCCGCCAGCAGGGCGAATTTTAATTGATAACCGGCAAAATAAAGCACCACTGAGGGCTTTTGCCACCAGTGCTTTTTCTGCGTCCAGCTGTTTTCCTGTTGTGTTCATCCGGTTGAAGCGCGCTTCCTTATTTTTGAGGGGAAATCTTTTATTGTTTCTTAATAATCAATTCTTGCAATACAAGAAAATTCCCCTCGCAAATACCTTGTTTTCCCTGAAAATTCCCTTCATCCCAACCTTTTCTCCACAAACCCCGGCCAAAGGCCATCATCTGAAATAAACCAATGTTTTCAGTGTCTTGACAGATACAAGGCAACTGGCATCTTTATTGAAAGGCAACTTAACACCAAAGGCTTTACATCATGCAGGTGTATATCTTTTTAACCTGCACATAAGCCCTTTATCAGTAACAGTTCAGGCATTTGCATGATGCACGGGTACTGGCTCTCCCAGCTCTTTTTTTTCTAAATATGTGTTTACATCAATCAAAAAACAAGCTCTGGAATGCTGCCCCCCATGCTTTGCTTAAAAATGAGTTTATTTGCGGAAAAAGGACCCTATCAGCATCAGGAAAACAGGTTTATGACCATAGAAAAAAAATTTTTAAAAAACGGCAACAGGTGCAAAGTGATTTTTAGAATTTCCAGTCAGGATGCAGAGCATGCAGAAACAGCCTCAGTAGTCGGAGATTTCAATGGCTGGGATTCAGCAGCCGGTGCAATGAATAAACTTAAGAATGGATCATTTTCATTGTCTATAAGCATTCCATCCGGAACAACTTATCAGTTTCGCTATTTACTGGATCAGGATACCTGGATAAGCGATGCTGATGCAGATGGTTATGCTTACTGCGATTTCGGCCAGTGCAGCAATTCAGTTTTAGATCTTTTGGACAGCTAAGAAATCAGGCAGTGGCTGAAATCTAAAGTTCCAAGCCATAATTGAGAGTCCAGCTGAGCAACCCGGCTGAAGACAGGCAGCCTTCAGCAATCAGCTGAACTCTTACCATGAATTACAGGCTTATAAAACAAACCAGAGGAGGAAAAAATGCAGACAATCAGACTCAAAAGAACCGGCAAGCATGAACTGGTGTTCACGGGAGAACAGATTGCCACAGTAAATGACCAGAAAGATTACCAGGGAAGCACGGTCAATCTGCAGCTTACCCTCTACCGGGCCAGCCTCGGGGTCTATATTTTGTCCATAACCCTGGAGAAAAACTTTAATTCCAGCCAGAGCATCCTCCACGGAGCGGTATCATTTGCAGATATTAAGGATATCAATGATTTTCTGCTCAGTGAGGAAGGCAGGGGCATTGCTGAACTGCTTCTTTTGCTTCTGGAACAGGCTTCTGAACTGCGGCAATCGTCTGCTTCAGAAAGCAGGAGAATAATCCCCAACTTTACCTCCGGGATAAATGAGCCTGCCCTTTCTGAAGCCGATGCAACAGTTTAGCCATTTGCATGTGGCACAGGGACTGGCTCTCCCGGCGCCTGTTTTTCCAGGTCTGTTTTTTACATATTTAAAAAACAGGCCCTCAGGTGCCTGTGCCCTGCTTTCCTTAAAAAGGGCTGAACTGCTGCAGGCCGGTTTATAATGACCCGGAGGTTGAGAATGGGAATTTGCTTTTACCTGCCCTCAGGCACGGTTTTATCAGGCCGGAACAGGTCTTTGCCTCACACGCGGCAGGCTGAGCTGCAGCCCGAAGCTGTAATTTAAAATCAGCGGATGACTTTCCCCCAAACACAAAAAAAGAGGGTACACCATGAATACGCAGAAGAGAAAGCACAGAACCCAAGAAAATGAAATTAAAAACCTTAAAAAAACCATGTCCAAAAGCCATGCATCTCAGGGTGCCGGAACAGGCCCGGAATTTCCTTCGGACAAATATCACGGCTACATTAATGGCTTGAGTTCATATATGGGTAAAATCGGACATTATTCCCTTCTCAGCTCTGAAAAACAGCTGGAACTGGCCAGAAGATACCAGGAAAAAGGCGATGAGGAAGCCGGCAGCATGCTCATTTATTCAAATCTGCGTCTGGTGGTCAAAATTGCTTCCAAATATCAGAGCTACTGGAAGAATCACAATCTTGACCTGATTCAGGAAGGCAATGTGGGGCTTATGAAAGCTATCCACAAGTTTGATCCGGACAGAAAAATCAAGTTTTCCTATTATGCCTCCTTCTGGATCAAAGCCTATATCCTGAAATATATCATGGACAACTGGCGCATGGTCCGCATCGGGACTTCCCATAACCAGCGCAACCTGTTTTTCAATTTGAGCAAGGAAAAGCAGAGGCTGGAATTTTTGGGCATAGAACCCGACTCCCGCACCATTTCCCGCAATCTGGACATTCCTGAGCCTGAAGTGGAACAGATGACCCAGATGCTCTCTCATTACGATGTCTCCCTGAACATGCAGAGCCATGATAATTCTGATGATAGCGTGGGCGACACCCTACCATCTTCTGACCCTGGTGTGGAAGAAAGTTTTTCCAGGAAGGAAACCAGCCTGTTCCTCAAGCACAAAATCCACGAACTTATGCATGATCTTAATCACAGAGAGCGGGATATCGTCAGGCTCAGGCTGATAGCCGACTATCCCTTCACTCTGGGTAAAATTGGCCAGAAATATGATATCTCCAGGGAAAGGGTACGCCAGATCGAATCAAAGCTTTTGGGCAAGATCAAGGATTACATGGAAAGTGAAGTGGACGATTTTTCCCGGGACTGGCTGCACAGCGCTTAGCACATATTCAGCTCATTTGCCCCGGCATTTTTCCGGACTGCAGCTTGAGTATGATAACAGTCCGGCCTTTTTAAGAAAAGCAGGACCCCCCGGCGCGTGTTTTAATAATTGATGCACATGTCTCACCCGGGCGCCCCGGGGGGGGGCATCATGCCTTTTTGACAGCCAGGCTGGGGACAGTTTCGAAGCCATGGACAGTCCCCGTGTCTCATACCAATGGCTAAGCTGTTACAATTTATGAACCTTGAAGCTCAGGAGCATCATTCATGAGAAACAGGGAAAATGTCCAGGTCATTGAAAACCAGTGGATAACCATGACTGACGGCTGCAGGCTGGCTGCCAAGCTGTGGATCCCGGAATCTGCGCAAACCAGGCAGGTCCCGGCAATCTTTGAATATATTCCCTACAGGAAACGCGACAGCACGGCTCTTCGCGATTCCCAGATCCACGGTTTTTTTGCAGCACAAGGTTATGCCTGTGTCCGGTTTGATCCCCGGGGAAGCGGTGATCAAGAAGGTGTGCCCAGGGATGAATAACTGTGGCCTGAGCTGCAGGACGGCAAGGAGGTGCTGAACTGGATCGGTTCTCAACCATGGTGCACCGGACATGTGGGCATGATGGGCATTTCCTGGGGCGGTTTCAATGCCCTGCAGCTGGCTGCTCTTCAGCCTCCTCAGCTCAAGGCCGTCATTACGGTCTGCTCCTCGGATGACAGATATGCTGACGATGTCCATTTCATGGGCGGCTGTCTGCTTACAGACAATCTTTCCTGGGCCTCCACCATGTTTGCTTATAATTCCTGCCCCCCGGATCCTGAAATAGTCGGCAGCAAATGGAAGGACATGTGGCTGGACAGGCTGGAAGGAAGCGGGCTGTGGATCAAAAAATGGCTTAAGCACCAGAGAAGGGACCATTACTGGAAGCATGCTTCTGTGTGCGAAGATTACAGTGCTGTCCAGGTTCCGGTTTATGCCGTGGGGGGCTGGGCAGACGGATACTCCAACTCCATTTTCAGGCTGCTTGCCAGTCTCCAGTCTCCGGTCAAGGGCCTCATCGGCCCGTGGGAGCATAAATATCCCCATATGGGGGAACTTGGGCATGGAATGGATTTTCTGGGAGAGGCTCTCAGATGGTGGGACAAATGGCTCAAGGGCAAGGAGACCGGGATCATGGACGAAGCCCGGCTCAAAGTCTGGATGCAGGATTCAGTTTCACCCCTGAAGCGGGAAAGCCCTGGCAGATGGGTGGCGGAAGAGACCTGGCCTTCAAAACGGATTGAGCACCAGGAATATGCCCTCAGCCTGCAGGGGCTGCGCCATGAGGAAACGCATGACCAGAAATCTCATCCCCAGGACGACCGGGCTGTCATGAAAATCCAGAGCCCTCTCAGCGTGGGTTTGTTCGGCGGCAAATGGTGTTCCTACAACCATGCCATGGATCTGCCCTGGGATCAGCGCCAGGAGGATGGCGGGGCACTGACCTTTGAAACACCGCCCTTAAAGGAAAGAACTCATCTTCTGGGAAGACCGGAACTGATCCTGGAATTGTCTGCTGACAAGCCCCGGGCCATGGTGGCGGTCAGACTGTCCGACATTGCCGAAGACGGACGGGGGACCAGGGTCACTTACGGCATGCTCAACCTGACCCACAGAAACAGCCATGAATTCCCTGAAGAACTGGAGCCCCACAAAAAATATCAGGTCAGGGTACCCATGAATTATCTGGCCCAGAGTTTTCCGGCCGGGCACAGGATAAGGCTGTCTGTTTCCACCTCCTACTGGCCTGTGGCCTGGCCTGCACCTGAAGTCTTCAAGCTGAAGGTGTACCTCAGTAACTCCAGGCTTATCCTGCCCGTCAGAAATTATGGCCAGGAGGATTTTGAGGCTGCTCCTTTTGAATGTGCACCCCCTCTGGAAGGGATCTCCACCAGAGAACTCAGCCCGGAATACAAGGAATGGACAGTTTACCACAATCTCAAAGACAGCAGTGTCCAGGTCAATGTGTACAACAATGAGCCTGTGCTTTATCTGGAGGATATTGATCTGGCCATGCAGCGGGATGTGCATGAAAAATACTCCCATATCTCCAACCATGTTGAGACTGTGCGCGGCCAGGTGGTATCCACAAGAGGCTTTATTCGAAAAAATCATGAACTGCTGGCTGTAACCAGGACTATCCTGACCTCCACTGCCACCATGTTTAAAATCATTGCCACCCTGGACGCCTGGGAAGGAGAAACCAGAGTGTTCAGCAAAAGCTGGGATGAAGTAATTTTGAGAGACATGCTCTGATGTAATCAGAGGGCAGATGCCTGAACCCAGAAAACAGACAGGCTTTTAGTTTCTCTAAAATACACAAAAGGAGGCAACATGGGTAAAAAAAATATCTTTATTGTCGGTCTGGATGATTTCAACAAAAAATTCCTGGAAGAGCTGCCTGTGGCCCGGGAGTGCAATTTTCATTCAGCCCTGGATTATTCAGAAATCAGAAATGTCCACAGCTTTGACATGAAAAAGCTCGTGAAAAAGGCTCTTAAACGCATGGAATCCTTTGACGGCTCCATTGACGGGGTGGCTTCGTACTATGATTTTCCCGGAACCGTCATGGTGCCGGTGCTGGCAGACCGCTTCAACCTCCCCGGACCAACCCTGGAAAGCATACTCAAATGCGAGCACAAGTACTGGAGCAGGCAGGAACAGAAAAAAATCATTCCTGAAAATATAACTGATTTCCAGCCTTTCAATCCTTATAGCGAGGATCCCCTGGAGCAGATTGATCTGCAATTTCCCTTCTGGGTCAAACCTGTCAAGTCCTTTAAGTCATTCATGTGCTTTAAGGTGAACAATGAGCAGGATTTCAGCGCTGCCCTGGAGGAAATCAGAGAGCGGGCCGGTTTCATCTGTGAGCCCTTTGTCTGTTTCATTGCCAAATATGCTGATCTGCCCCCGGATATATCCGACCCCAAAAAGATATGCGTGGCAGAAGCCCCCATGGGAGGCAGCCAGGTTACCCTGGAAGGGCATTGTTTTCAGGGGGAAGTGGTGGTTTACGGAATAGTGGATTCCATCCGGGAAAAAGATGGTGTTTCCTTTGGCAGATATCAGTACCCTTCATCTCTGGCTCTGGAAATCCAGCACAGGATGATTGACATAGCCGAAAAAGTCATAACCGGCATAGGACTGGACAACTCCCCGTTCAACATCGAATTCTTTTATGACCATGACAATGACCGTACATACCTTCTGGAAATAAACCCCAGGGTTTCCCAGGCCCATACCGAGATTTTTTCCAAGGTTCACGGCCATTCACATTTTGAAGTCATGGTCAACCTCTGTCTGGGCCAAAAACCGCCTGTCATGGACAAAAAAGGCGACTTCAATGTGGCCGGCCATTTCATGGTCAGAAACTTTGAAGACGGAGTGGTCAAAAGAGTTCCCAATGAGGGAGATACCCACATAGTGGAAGAAATGTTTCCCGGAACAGAGGTCAAGATACTTGTCAGTGAAGGCGACCGCCTCTCTGAACTGCCGGCTGTTCAGAACAGCTACAGCTATGAACTGGCCAATATCTTTGTGGGGGGCAAAAGCGAAGAGGATATGCTGCTGAAATACCAGCGCATCTCTGATCTGCTGCCCATAACAGTGGAAAACATAAGGAGCTGAAAATGACTGAATCATTTGATCAATATGCAGAAAAAATCAGGCACAAGCTTCATAATATTCATAATGAAGCAGCCAAACTGGCCGGGAAGGACAGTGAAAAACATCCTGAGAAAAAACTTGAATACACACAATTAATGGAAAGCCTGAATATAAAGCGTCAACAGCTGGAAGATAAAATCACTGAAATGCAAAAGGCAGACAAAGATACCCGCAAAGGACTTGAAGAGGAACTGGAAATACTCTGGAAATCCGTTCGGCGTCAGTATTCAGAAATCCTGTCCAGGCTGGAACACGATCATGGCGGGGATTCCCTATTGGATCAGCTCCCTCCCCGCTGAATAAACAAATACGATCTGGCGCAACCAGTTCAGCAGTAACCATTCACGCCCGCACCCACCCCTGCCAGACCGCGACGGGGGTGTGCTTGACCTTGCCGCCCGCGCTTTCCATGTTATGAAAAACTTCTGCAAAGACGCGATGTTCTTGAATCCATGCGCACGGAAACCATAAAGTCCAGCACCAGGCTCAGTCAGGCCCAGGTGGAGCTGGAGGAACAGGCCCATCAGGAAAAACTCCAGCAGGACATCACAGATCAGGAAAAAACAATCCGGGATGAACTCTATGCCGTGAACATGGCCCTGCAGAGAATACAGGCCGGTTCCTATGGCTTGTGCATTGAATGCGGCCGGGATATTTCCTTTGAACGTCTTAAGGCCGTTCCCTGGGCCCTGACATGCATTGATTGTGCAGACCAGGCTGAAAAAGGCAGTGCTGCAGAGCCTGCCCAGGGCTTTGAAACTGCTCCTCCAGCCTCCGAAGGCTACCAGGGACTTTTTGATGAGGAGCTGTGCAGCGCTGTTCTGGAACGGCTCAGGTATGACCAGAGAGTGCCCCTTGATGATCTTGAGCTGGAATGCCGGGGGCAGCAGCTCATTTTTTCCGGAACCCTGCCCGCCATGGAGCAGAAAGAAATCCTGCAGGAAATTGTCCAGGACACCTTTGGGCTTCATGAAATTGAAGACAACATCCGCATAGATCCCAAACCCTGGGAACGTGAAGAACGCACCCCTGATCAAAGTATCCCGGAACGCGGTCCGGCAGAGCAGATCATGGAAGGCACTCCCCAGGACAATGACCCTTTTTCCGCCGTTAAAGAAGGGGAGTCCATGGATCCTGAAGACGGTCTGGCTTATGATGATCCGGACAGACACTGATTAGTTTCCATCCGGAAAGTCTTTCTTTCTGGATGCTGAAACTTAAGGTTTTCTTTCCGGAAACGAGGAGTTTTTTCTTTTGGCAAGGAAATCAATCAATTATGAGGAGGCGTATCTTA
>CAZHCY010000043.1:0-11964 GCA_964531185.1 uncultured Desulfovibrionales bacterium
CACTTGAGCTGAATTTTTGAAGTTGAATGCCTGTTGGATTGCCAAGCGGGTGACGAAAGAGCCAGTCCCCGTGCCTCATGCAAACGGCTAAACTGTTACCCCTGGCTTAATTGTTTTGGAGGCTTAAATTGAGCAGATCAGACCTTGATGAATCCAGACTGGAGCGCATCGCCCATTTTCTGCACGAAGTGGGCATGCTCAAGCGAACCCCCAGAACCGGCTATCAGTTTCTGGGCACAGGATCTGAAAATGTGGCAGAGCATTCTTTCAGAACAGCGGTCATTGGCTGGATCCTGGCAGACATGGCCGGAGCAGACCAGTCCAGAACCGTATTCATGTGCCTGTTTCATGATCTTCATGAGTCCAGAGTTGGGGACATGAATTATGTCAACCGCATCTATAATCAGACCGATGACCGCCGGGCCCTGGAGGATGCTGTTCAGGGCACAGGCCTGGAAAATAAAATTATTGCCCTTTATGATGAACTGGAAGGGTCATCCAGCCAGGAAGCTTTGCTGGCCGGTGATGCTGATCAGCTGGATCTTATTTTAAATCTCAAGGAGCAGCAGGATCTGGGCAATAGATATGCTGCAAAATGGCTGGAGTATGCGGTGTTGCGCCTGCGCACCCGGCAGGGTCAGGAGCTGGGTCAGATGATCCTCAAAGCTGATCACACCCAGTGGTGGTTTGCAGCCAGGCATAGATCCTGGTGGGTGAATAAAACCCATGATTAGCCTGTTTCCGGACCTGGCTGCAGATGTCCTTTGATGCGGGCATTGCAAGTTTTTGACAGCTGAAACAGCATACGCTGCTGTGATACCGGAATCAGGTTTAAAAATTCGAAAATTACACCTTTGCACAGGGACAGTGCCCGGCCCGGCTGTTCAAAACCCATAGCCCGCCTCCTTTGACCCTTGACCTGACAGTTCCTGGTTTGCTGGCCGGGCTCAGCCAGGCTTTCTTCAGGTTGCAGCTCCAAGCCCGGGCTTTTTTTAAGGGCTGATCCGCAAAATTTCAGGATCAGCAGATAAACATTTAACCCTTTGACACCATTGGACTTTATGACCAGACCACCTGCCTCAGGCATCAAGATAATTGCAGTTAATAAAAAGATCCGCCGGTTTTTTGAAATCCTGGACACCTTTGAAGCCGGCATTGCCCTGACCGGATCTGAGGTCAAGTCTTTGCGGGCAGGGCAGATCAGTTTCAAGGACGGATATGTCCAGTTTGAGGACGGAGAAGCTTATCTTGTGGATGTGCATATAGCTCCGTATTCCCATGCCGGATATGCTCAGCACCAGCCTGAAAGACGGCGAAAGCTTCTGCTGCACCGCAGGGAAATTGACACTTTGACGGGAAAAACCCAGCAGAAGGGTTTGACTGTGGTCCCTTTGAAAATTTATTTCAGCCGGGGAAGGGTCAAGCTGGAACTGGCCCTGGCCAGGGGCATGAAGGTCCATGATCAGCGCGAAGAGCTGAAGCGCAGAGCCATAAAACGAGATACTGACCGGGAAATGGCCGGGTACAGATGATTTATTTCAATGTTCAGCTCCCTTTATCCCCACATGGCTGAGATTTTAAGTTCAGGCCAGATAAAGGGACTTTCAGCCATTTTTCCAGGCAAATCCCTGATAGTTTCCTCCCAGGAAAAAATCATCTACGGAACAGACGCCGGACGCAGATTTGCCATGCCCGCAGCAGTGGTGATTCCGGAACGGGTTGAACAGATCCAGGAGCTTATGCGCTTTGCCGGCCAGGAGAAACTGCCTGTCATCCCCCGGGCCCGGGGCACCAATGTTGTCGGTTCCTGCTGTCCTGAGCAGGGGGGCATTGTGTGTTCCTGTCTCAAGCTGAACCGGATTTTAGATGTTTCTCCCCAGGATTTCACAGCCCTGGTGGAACCAGGGGTTATCACCAGAGATTTTCAGAGACATTTATCAACCCTGGGTCTTTTTTATCCTCCTGATCCAGCCAGTGTCAAGATTTCCACCATTGGGGGCAATATTGCCACCTGTGCCGGGGGAATGAGCGCCCTTAAATATGGAGTCACCAGAGATTATGTCCTGGGTCTGGACATGGTGCTTGCTGACGGCAGTCTGGTCAGCACCGGGTCTTGGGTCCACAAAAACGTGGTGGGACTTGATCTGACCCGGCTGGTGGCAGGTTCTCATGGAACCCTGGCTTTTATTGTCCGGGCCAGACTCAAGCTTTTGCCGGCACCTGAGGAAACGGCAACGGTTCTGCTGTGCTTTGCAGATGATGAAGGACCAGTCAGGGCAGGCTCAGAAATTCTCAGCCGCGGCATTCTGCCCCGGACCCTGGAATATCTTCCAGGACCTGCCATACGCTGCCTGGCCGGGTATACTCAACTGCCCTGGCCAGGGCAAATCCGCAGCGCTCTGCTGGTTATGGTGGACGGATCCAGAGCATGTGTCCAGGCATCAGCCAGCCAGATCATGCAGACCGTCAGTCAGGCCCTGTATAAGGATTTGGCCTTTGCTGAAGACCAGAGGCGGCTGTGGGAGATAAGGCGCCTGTTAAGCCCGGCAGCCTTCAGCCTTGCTCCGGACAAGCTGAGCGAGGATGTGGTGGTTCCCAGAAGCTCCCTGCTCAAGGCAGTCAGGCTTGTGGATGAAACAGCCCGCTGGAGCGGGCTGGATATTATTGCTTTTGGTCACATGGGGGACGGCAATCTGCATGTGAATATCATGTATGATCAAACCAGTGCCCGCCAGGTTCAGGCTGCTCATAAGGCCAGGGAAGAAATTCTGAGCCAGGTGCTGGGACTGGGAGGGAGCATTTCCGGAGAACATGGCACTGGTCTGGCAAAAAAAGATCATCTCGCTTTGCAGCTTAGTGATTCAGAGCTGGCTTTGATGCGGGGAATAAAAAAGGTTTTTGATCCGGAGTCTGTGCTTAATCCTCAGATAAAGCTTTAAGGATTTGCCGGCAAAAAGTCGAAATTTACAGGATTCATTACAACAGTTCAGCCCTTTGCATAAGGCCCGGCTTCCTGTTCTGGGGCATTCTGCCTGGAGGGGGACTGGCTCTTCCAGCGCCTGTTTTTTCCAAGTCTTTTTCCATTAGAATTTAAATAAAGCCCTGGAGTATCCTGCTTTCCATAAAAAGGGCTGAACTGTTATGACTCATCAACAGCATCTCCATAAGCCTTTGTTTTTACTGACCCCTGACTCCTTGCAGACTCCTGTTTCCTGACTCCGGTGACTGCAGAATCCAGTTTTTGCCGTTGAATCCTTAAGCAGTAAATTTTGCGTTCATCATCAGCGCCTGGAGCTGCCGGCAAGGATTTGAAGCGCCTGGCCGGCCGGGTGCAGACCGGTACAAAGGTTTGATCAGCCCTGCCTGCCCCGGGCCTGAGACCTTTGGGGTGGCTCCGGCCCGGAAACAGTGCAGATAAGCCTCAGGTGCTTTTCATTTCCATTGCCCCCAGTCCTGGATCTCAGGCACGTCCTGTTCCTCAATGGCCTGCCTTATCTCATCCCTGTCTGCTGCTGCTGTTCCCACCTGGCCCACCACTATGCCTGCAGCATAGTTGGCCAAAAGACATGCAGATTCAAGATCTGCTCCTGCTTCCAGAAAGACCCCCAGAATCCCGGTCACAGTATCTCCTGCTCCGGTAACGTCAAACACCTTTCTGGCACTGGTGCCCAGGTGTCTTGTATCGCCCTGGGATCTGAACAGGACCATGCCCTGCGGACCCAGAGTAATGAGCAGGTTGTCCAGCCTGCTTTTGCTGATAATTTCCCGGCCGGCCCGGATAATATCTTCCCGGTTTTCCAGACTCATGCCGCTGAATTCAGTGGCTTCCTTTTTGTTGGGGGTCATGATGAACCCTGACTCATAATTGGCAAAGTTTCTGTTTTTGGGATCAATGATCAGTTTGCGGCTTCCAGCTCTTTTCAGGGTTGTTTTATTGATGGTTCCTTTGCCGTAATCAGAGATGACAATGAATCCAGTATCCGGACAGGCTGCAATTCTCTGGCTCAGTTCCTGGAGCTCAGTGCCTTGCAGGTCATGGGTCTGTTCTGTATCAACCCGTACAATCTGCTGTCTGTTTCCCATGACCCTGGTTTTCACCGTGGTTTTTCTGTTTTCTGTTTTGTAAATTCCAGCTCTGATGCCTTCTTGTTTCAGCATGTTATTGATCACTTTACCCTGGTGATCATTGCCGGTAATTCCCATAAGCCATGGATCAGCCCCCAGCGCCCTGCAGTTTCTGGCCACATTGGCTGCACCGCCCAGGCGATAGGTTTCATTTTCCACAAAAACCACTGGTACTGGAGCTTCAGGTGAAATTCTGGTTACTTCTCCCCATTGATAGTGATCAAGAATTATATCCCCCAGGATGACCACCTGCTGTCCCTTGATTCGTTCCAGCCAGTTCAGCAGCTGATCCTTTTTATTCATCATCAGCTCCTGGAACTTCTTCAGTGCCCAGGACCTTCAGCATGTCTTTCAGCTGCTCCCTGGAGTCATAGCTGATGATCAGCTGACCCTGATCCTTGTTGCCCTTGAATTTGACCTTAAGGCCTGGGTTAATTTTTTTGGTACACATTTTACTCAAAGCCTCCCTGAGCAATGCATCTGTCTGAGCAGACTGTTTGTTGTGCGCTTCAGGCTGATTCATTTTTTTGATCAGATTTTCAGTGGCTCTGACTGAAAGCTGTCTGGCCAGAATCTGCTCTGTTGCCTCCCTGATTCTGGATTTGTCCTTAAGCCCCAGCAGTGCTCTGGCATGGCCGCTGGATATTTGTTTTTTTTCCAGGCGGACCTGCAGTTCCTCGGGCAGGGAGGTCAGTCTTAAAATGTTGGCCAGATGTGATCTGCTCTTGCCTATTCTTTCAGCCAGCTGATCCTGATTAATGTTCAGTTCATTCTTGAGTCTGTACAGGGCCCTGGCCTGTTCCATGGGGTTCAGGTCTTCCCGCTGCAGGTTTTCTATAAGGGCAATGGCCAGGACTTCCTGGTCCGAGTATTCCCTGACCAGGGCCGGTATGGTGCTTAAGCCGGCCGTCTGGCTCGCTCTCCATCTTCTTTCTCCGGCAATGATCTGGTAGTTTCCCTCATCTGTTTTTCTAACCAGGATGGGCTGCAGAACCCCTTGATTTTTTATTGATTCAGTCAGCTCGTTTAGGCCTTCCTGGCTGAAGTTTTTTCTGGGCTGGTCCGGATTGGGGCTGATTTTATTGATGTTGATGCTGGTTATATCCTGGCTGGCAGCTGAGCTTTCATAGAAATCAGGCTTGATCAGAGCATCCAGCCCTTTGCCCAGGCCCTTGTCTGAGATTTTCATGTGCTGGTCTCCTTTTTGACAATGGATAAAGACATCTTATAAATTGAGCTTGTTTTATTGAAATTCATTTCAAAGTTTCAGAACCAATCTGTAGGTAATATGTTTAAATCAGATTCAGTACAGCCGGTTTATAATGAACAGGGGCATCTGCTTGGAGTATATATATCCGCCCAGGTCTGGCTTGAGCACCAGACAAGCCTGGAGGAAGTTCTTTTTTCCGGCAGTACCCCGGCCCGGTCCAGGCCTGTTTCAGAGCCTGTGGAGCCCATGTCGGACTGGGAACAGTTTCTGTCCTTCTGGGATTTTAATTATCCAGTGGAAAAAGAAGTCAGGTGCGAGCATTGCGGGGAATCCACACCAGACTGGACTGCGGACCATCCCAGAAAATTTGTACTTAAGGCGGCCAGCCTGGGCGGGCTTGTGGCTTTTCAATGCGCCAGCTGCAGTTACCGGGTGAGCAAAAAACATTTTAAGGATCATATTTGTTACGAATGCACGCCTTGTAACTGCCAGGTGGGATGAATCGTGCCGCCTTTGCCCGGGCCGATGACTTGCCTGGGCAAAGGAGGATACTACAGTTTTTTTTGAGGACTTTTTTTCCAGCTGAAACAGTTCATCCATGTGCAAGTGGCCAGGCACCGGCTCCAGGAGCCTTTTCCCCCTGGTTTTTTTGTATCACCCCCCAAACAGGTCCTGGGGAGCTCTACTTTGTTTAAAAAGGGCTTAACTCATGCTCACAGCCTTTTTTATCTGTCTGCCTCAAGAATTTAACAGGCCGAATGATTTGCATTCAGTTTCCAGCCAGGTTTTTCAGTTTTTCTTTTCAGGTTTCTTGGTGTTGTTCTGCTCTTCTGCCAGCCTTTTTATGACTTCTCTGGCCAGGCCCAGATAGGCCTGAGAACCAGTGGATCTTATGTCATAGGTGATGGCGGGTCTGCCATGGCTTGGAGCTTCTGAAAGCCTGACGTTTCTGGGGATAACGCTTTCCAGTACTTTGTCCTGAAAAAACTTTCTAACCTCCACAGTCACCTGGTGAGCCAGTCTGTTTCTTCTGTCAAACATGGTCAGTACCACTCCCAGCAGGGTCAGGTCGATGTTCAGCCTTTTTTTCACCAGCTGGTATGTATTCATGAGATGTGCAATTCCTTCCAGGGCGTAATATTCGCACTGCAGCGGTATAAGCAGGCTTTTGGCCGCGCACAGGGCGTTTATTGTAACAATCCCCAGGGAAGGGGGGCAGTCCATGATAACATATTCATACTCAGTCAGGTGGTCCTTGATGAGGTTGAAGAGGTAGAATTCCCTGTTGAGTTTGGATATCAGCTCCACTTCAGCCCCTACCAGGTCCTGAGTGGAAGGGATCAGGTCCAGATATTTCAGGTCAGTATTCATGACCAGGCTCTTGAAGTCAGCATCCCCGCAAAGCCCCTGATAAAGTCCGTTCTCCACCTGGCCGGCTGAAATTCCCACGCCGCTGGTGGCATTGGCCTGGGCATCACAGTCTATAAGGAGCACTTTTTTTTCAAAGACAGCTATGGATGCGGCAAGATTTACTGCAGTGGTGGTTTTCCCCACTCCGCCCTTCTGATTTGCTATGGCGATAATCCTTGGCAAGGCTATGCTCCTTTGTTATCAAAAGTTAATGTTTTACGTGAAACATTTTTATGGCAACTAGGCTTTGCAGTGTCAGCGGCTGAAATGTATGCCATGTGTCTTGCTTATAGGATTCAAGTTAAAAAGACAAGGGCTGGAAAGTTTTATGGACTGGGCGGTTCAGGCTGTGTGTCTGCCTGTTGCCATGTGCAGAAATAGGCAGCAGTTTTAAAGAATATGCTTTTAATGGCTTTAAATGTTTTATCAGGCATCTGAAAAGGGCAGGTGGTGAAGAAGCAGCCTGTTAACCCTTTTGATCTGTAAAAAAATGTTTTAAGATCTTGTTCAGCCAGCAGAAAGAGGGCTGCAGCAAGGTTCTGCAGATGCTCAGGCCCGGCTCCGGGACAGGGGCTGTCCTGATGAACAGAAACAGAAAAAAGCCTGGCATGATCAGCCAGCAGGGAGGGAATATGGATCCAGACAATGGGTCAGGCAAAGATGTGCTTTATGTGTCAGCACCGGTTAACGCCCTGGTGGAGGGTATCTACAGGGAAAACAGAACCCTGAGGGAGATCCTGCTGCAGGGGAATTTCGGACTGGGGACATTTAATGATCTGGACGGGGAAATGGTCCTGCTGGGAGGCAGCTTTTATCAGATAACCGGAACCGGGGAAGTGAGAAAACCTGATTTAAACGTGCGCACCCCGTTTGCCTGCGTCACCTTTTTCAGGGAAATGATGCAGGAAGCATTGCCTGCTGGTGCCTCCAGCCTGCTGGAACTGGAAGAATTCATCAAAAAGGTGCTTCCCTCTTTGAATATGATGTATGCCTTGTGGATAGACGGAGATTTTGAACAGGTCCAGGTCAGGTCGGTTCCCAGGCAGGAGCAGTTCAGACCCCTGAAGGAGGTTACCAGAAATCAGCCGGTGTTTAATGCCAAAGCACTCACCGGGACCCTGGCTGGATTCTACACTCCCGGGTTCATGTCCGGGATTAATGTACCTGGGATCCATCTTCATTTCCTGTCTCAGGACAGAAGGTTTGGCGGGCATCTGCTGAAGTGCCGGGCTGTAAGGCTGAGAATCGGGATTCAGCTGCTCAAAAGCCTGAAAATGGATCTGCCGGTGAGTCTGGACTACATGACTGCAGATTTTAAGCGCAACTCTGGCCAGGATCTCAAACAGGCAGAAAGATAAGCACAGGAGGTGAAAATTGGATAATAAGGCAGAACAACTGAATGAACCGGGCAAAGAGGAACTGGCTGAGCTGGTTAAAGGCCTGCTCTGGCAGCTGAGACTCACTGATGCCTTCTGGTTTGTCTATACTGAAGATGAAGAGGGGCTGGAACAGGCGGAAAACAGAAATGCCAGGGTCTGGGGCAAAGTAAGCGCCCTGGCGGCCAGAGATATAAAAAAAAGATTCAACATACAGGAAAAGGGATTAAAAGGTTTTGTGCAGGCCATGAAGTATTTCTGCTGGACCATGATGGTGGAATATCAGCTGGAATATCAGGGAAAGGAGCTGGTTTTAAAGGTGCCTGTCTGCCCGGCTCAGGAAGGCAGAAAAAAACACGGCCTGAATGAGTACAGGTGTAAGGAAATGCACCATAAAGAATTTCAGAATTTTGCCAGGGAGATTGATGAGGACATAAAAGTCTGCTGTGACTTTGCTCCTCCAGATCCGCATCCGGACAACCAGTATTGTCAGTGGCGATTTTATCTGCAGCCCAGACGGGATTAAGGCCCAAGGGCTGCTGGTTTTCCAGGGTTTTTCCAAAAAAAAAGCCTGAACAGGGAGCTGCTTAAGCCTGCTCAGCTTGAGCCGGAAAAGGCTTAAGCAGTGTTGAAAAAACTCAAGGCCAGGACAAAAAAACAGATTCACATTAAAGATCTGTAATTCTGGGCCCGGGACCCTGTCCCGGCTGCAGGGGCCTGAACCTTTCAGTCAAGGAGCTGCCGGGGATCAAAATATTTCAGATTAAAGGCTTCTGCTGCCCCTTTGCAGGTCAGTATGCCTTCCACTGTATTAAGGCCGGAAACAATTTCAGGGTTGGCCTGGCAGGCGCCCTTCCAGCCCAGATCAGCGATCCCGGCTGCATAGGGCAGGGTGGCATTGGTCAGGGCCAGGGTGGAGGTTTTGGCTACAGCACCAGGCATGTTGGCCACACAATAAATGACCACTCCGTCTTGATGAAAAACCGGCTGGGAATGGGTGGTGGGTCTGGAGCACTCCAGGCACCCCCCCTGATCAATGGCCACATCCACTATTACCGACCCTTTTTTCATTTCAGAAATCATGGCATTGGTCACCAGCCTGGGCGCCCGGGCCCCGGTTACCAGCACAGCTCCGATAACCAGATCAGCATGAACCAGAAGTTCTCTAACGGCCGCTGGGGTGGACATGCGCAGAAAGCAGTTGGCCGGCATGACATCGCTTAAGTAGCGCAGCCGGTCCAGACTGGTATCCAGAAGATACACCCTGGCTCCAAGGCCGCAGGCTGTTTTGGCGGCATTGGTGCCCACCACTCCGGCCCCGATAATGACAACGGTTCCAGGATCAACTCCGGGAACACCTCCCAGCAGAACTCCTTTACCTCCATAAGGGATTTCCAGGTATTTGGCTCCTTCCTGAATGGACATGCGTCCGGCCACCTCGCTCATGGGGGTCAGCAGGGGCAGGGATCCGTCGGCCTTCTGGATGGTTTCATAGGCTATGCCAATGCAGCCGGAATTGAGCATGGCCAGGGTGAGCTGTTCTGAAGCAGCCAGGTGCAGGTAAGTAAAGATGATCTGTCCGGGCCTCATAAGCTGATACTCTGCAGGCTGGGGCTCTTTGACATGCATGATCATTTGTGCCTGTTCATAAATTTCAGCTGCCCCGGACATTATGACAGCACCAGAAGCTTCATAGGCTGCATCTGAAAAGCCGGTCCCGGATCCGGCTCCGCTTTCCACAAGAACCTTATGCCCGTGCATGGTCATAACTTCCACACCAGCCGGAGTCATGCTGACCCGGCTTTCTTCAGGCTTGATCTCCTTGAGTACTCCAACTCTCATTCATCTCTCCTGACAGTAAAAACAGATTATAAAGGGTTATGCAGGTATCTGACAAAGATCTCTGGATGCAGTTCATGGAAACCGAGGCTGAGTTCACCAGAGACGTGATTTACATCTGACAAAGATCTCTGGATGCAGTTCAGGCCTGGGCCTGGAGCCTGGGCAGCTTGAAGGTCTCAGGCAGAGTGAATTTTCCAGAATTTCGCCAGGCAGCAGGGCCAAAGGCCGGACAAGGCCCAGGCTCAGAAAAAAGGGAACCTTTGCTGTCAGTTATCTTTGCCACGGCTTAATAAACAAGGCAATATTAAAGTTAAACACCCAGAGGGCTGAAGCCTGAAACACAGGCTGACCCGCCCTTCCAGCACCTGTTTTCCAAGCATTTGTTTACATAGATAAAAAAAAGCCCTGGGGTGGCCAGCTTTTTTTAAAAAAGCTGAACTGTTGCCCTTATGGAAACAACTTATGGAAGCCGCTGGAACCGGAACCCATCTTGATCTGAGCTAAAAAAGAAGAAGCCTCCAGGCTGATTGAAGACCTGATTAACCAGGCCTGCCAAGGCGTAAAGAGCTGCCAGGATTTTAAGATTTTGTTGGAATTTTTATTGCCACCATACAATCAGCCTGTTCTCAGGCTCACACATGTTTACAAAAAGCGTCAAGCGCGAAGTGTGAAGATGTTTTTCTGCTTCAAAATCATTGGGCTGTTTTGCCGGATTGCATAAGCCAGAATATATTATAGTGACGCGTAAAACTAAAAATTAATTAATTTTTTTGTGGTGTTGTATTAATTATTATAAAGACCCGGATTTTTGCCAAAATCCATGGAATTTTGCGGAAAAAAAGGCTGAAAACAAGGAATTTTTCAGGATAAGCAATTGATAAGCAAGAATTATTTCAAAGCAAATGTTTCTGCAATGTTGTTTTTGCTTGATATACTCAACAATTATTTGATAAGCATACTCAATCATTCATAAGTGTTTAATCATTTGCATGAGGCATGGGGACTGGCTCTTTCAGAGCTTGTTTTTCCAGGTCTTTGTTTCCATCAACCAGAAAACAAGCTCTGGTGCATTGCTTTCCTTAAAAAGGGCTAACAGCTGCCATTTATTTTGTTACACTAAAATCCGTTTAAAAAAACCCAAAACCATGACTTGGCACAAGGACTGTTCCGGGCTTGGGGACTGGCCCCTGGGCGGATAAACCTTTTTTTATGTTTAAAGCAGACTTGAGTCTGTATCTATTACAAACCGGCAGAACACCCTGTAATTTCGGACTTTTTTGCAGGCCGATTTTATTATTATTGCACCCTGGTCGTTTTTTTTTGTGTGTTTTTATTAACAGCCGGGTGGATGCTGGATTGGGCAGGAGAATCTTATGACTTTTGATGCCAATTTTTCTCTGGAAGATATTGACGCCTGGATTGGCTGCAGTGACGTGCATGGAGAGCTTATCTGGTCCAGGTCCGGCTTGTTTAATGCTTTGTGTAATGTTTTTGCAGCAGAAATGTCCGGGAGAGACAGGCTTTGTTCTCAGAAATATTATGATGATGGTGCAACCCGAATTGGAGAAGTGTTTGAGCGCTTAAAGAAGAATAAAGACCAGAAGTATTTTGGTTTTTTCACGGATCAAAAGCATTTCTTCAGGTATATTCTCATGTCTATGAAAGGTCTTCAGTTTAATGAGCAAGGCAGAATAAAAATGGAAGTTCCTCTGGATGATAATAATGCGGGACATGTCCTTGATTATGAATTTGAAGATGACTGGCTCAGCCGGCATCAGCTGGAATTTCTCAAAGATAAAGCCGGAATCCTTGTTCAGGATTTTTTAGAATGGATAGAAACAACCAGAGCCAAATCACTCAAAAGTCATTTTCATGAGATTATAAGAGCTTACAGCGAATACAATGAAATATACATTGTCGGGTTTATGGATACAGGAAGTAATGCGGACCTAAACTGAGCGATTCAAAATTTCATAGTGCATTAATGATAATTTTTTGGCC
>CAZHCY010000044.1:0-11888 GCA_964531185.1 uncultured Desulfovibrionales bacterium
GACTGACCTGCCTTCTCAATTTCCGCCACACAGGCCAGGCAGTCCACATGCCCGGAAACCAGATGGCCGCCCAGTCTGTCCTTGAGAGTCAGGGCCCGCTCCAGGTTGACCGGATCTCCAGGCTTCAGGCGGCCCAGACTGGTAACCGACATGGTCTGGGACGAGGCATAGACATGAAACCAGTCCGCGGCAAAGTCCTCCACTGTCAGGCAGACCCCGTTGACAGCTATGCTTTCCCCGTGCTCCAGGCCGGTCATCTTCCGGGAGGGCTGAATGCGCATTCTGGTTTCCCGGCCGGCTGAGCTCAGGCCGGATATGCGTCCGGTGGTCTGAATGAGTCCTGTAAACATTTGATTATTTACTTCCCCAACAGTCCGCAGGGATTCACTCAGGCCTGTGATTCCCGGGAAAATCCTGGTGAGAGGGTTACATGTTTCTGACAGCTAAAATACATTCTTTGTAACAGTTCAGCCATCTGCATGAGGCCCGGCTTCCTGCCCGGAGGGGAACTGGCTCTTTAAGTGCTTTTTTCTGGGTTAATGCAAGAAACATAACCGTTCAGGGGGCGCGGAAACCGGCATGGGAACTGTCCCCACACCTTTTCCCGCGCCCCCTGAATTGTTTCAGGCTGATGCATCATTCCTTATGCAGATGTTCTGTGCTTGTCCTGGGCCCGGGAAAAAGCCTGAGCAGCATATCTGTGTCCACGGCCAGGGATTCTGCCAGGCGAAAATTCAGGGCCTGGCTCATGACCAGTGCTTTCCTGCCGTGAAAGACAGGTACTGCCTTGTGATCCCCCAGGATCTTCATGGCCAGAAAATACCAGATTTCATCGGCCAGCCCGGACTGGACCAGACTCAAGGCCAGACTGCCGCCTCCTTCGCACAGGGCATAATGGATGCCCTGGTCCTGCCGGAGTATGGTGAGACCCTGCTTAAGATTAAGACCTGTGGAGATTCTGTCCAGGGCGATGACCGGAAACCCGGCCCTGTGCAGGGCCCGGGCTTCAGGGCTGACAGAAGTTGGATAATCTGTCCAGAAAAATGTCTGGCCCGGCTCCTTCTGGAGTAGATTAAAATCCTGATCCGGAGAGGGCAGCCGGGTGGTGACCACAATGCTTATGGGCTGGCGGTCCGAGTCGGCAAGTCTGCAGGTCAGTCTGGGATTGTCCTGATAAAACGTATTTCCGCCAATGATCACCGCCCCCACTATGGAGCGCAGTTCATGGACCAGAAAGCGGGAGGCCTCTGAACTGACCCACCAGGAATGGTTTTCCCGGGTGGCGATCCTGCCGTCCAGGGTGGAGGCCATTTTCAGGTACACATAGGCCCTGGGCGAGGTTATCCACAGTCTGAAGTCAGCAATCAAATCCTGGCATTGCTGTTCTTCTACTCCGATGAAGACTTTGACTCCATTTTTGCGCAGAAACTCCACGCCCCCGCCTGAGACTGAAGGGTTGGGGTCCCTGGTGCCCACCACCACCTCTTTAATGCCGGATTCAATAATGGCTTTGGTGCAGGGCGGAGTTTTGCCGTAATGATTGCATGGTTCCAGGGTGACGTACAGGACGCATCCGCAAAGATCACTGACTACCAGCCTGGCCTGATCCAGGGCTTCCACTTCAGCGTGGGGGGCGCCAAAGGTCCTGTGGTATCCTTCACCAATGATCCGATTTCCAGAGACAATCACCGCTCCCACACAGGGGTTGGGATAGGTGCGTCCCTTGCCTTTCATGGCCAGGGATACGGCCCGGAGCATGTAGTCACTTTGATTCATAGCTCAGAATCTCAAAGTTTATTCCCGCTTCCATGAGCATTTCCTGGGCCAGCTGGTCAGGATAGCCCTGAGCGAAAAAAATGTTTTGCACTCTGCAGTTGATGAGCATTTTGGTGCAGATGAGACAGGGCTGGGTGGTGCAGTAGATGTCAGCGTTGGAAATGGATATGCCGTGGACCGCGGCCTGAATGATGATATTCTGTTCAGCATGCAGGCCGCGGCAGAGTTCGTGGCGCTGGCCCGAGGGGATGTTCATCTGCTTCCTGAGACAGCCTGTATCCAGGCAGTGAGCCAGCCCGGCCGGAGCGCCGTTGTAGCCGGTGGCCAGGATCCTCTTGTCCTTGACTGCGATGGCCCCTACCTTGCGTCTCAGACAGGTGGAGCGTTCAGCCACCAGGCTGGTAATGCGCATATAGTATTCATGCCAGGACAGTCTTTCCTGCTTCAAAAAACAGCTCCTTAAAGGCCTCATGCCCTCGGGCAAAGGGTCTGCGGCCTGAGGTAATGCACCATATGGCCCGGGTTCTGGTTAAATCATGCCTGAAGCCATTTACCAGGCAAACAGGGGGAACTCAGAGGCAAACTTTTCCACTTCCAGGCGGACGGCCTTGAGGCGGCTTGCATTCTGATGATTGTCCACGGCCTGGACAATCCAGCTGACAATGTTTTCCATGTGTTCCGGCTTCATCCCCCTGGTAGTCAGGGCTGGTGTCCCCAGTCTCACTCCTGAAGTGACAAAAGGCGATCTGGTTTCAAAGGGGACAGTGTTTTTATTGACTGTAATTCCGGCCTGGTCCAGGGCAGTTTCAGCGTCCTTGCCAGTGACATCTTTGCTGGACAGGTCAACAAGGATCAAATGATTATCAGTTCCGCCGGAGACCAGATCAAACCCGGCCTGAACCAGAAGCTCGGCCATTTTGCGGGCATTGTCCAGGACCAGCTGCTGATAATCCTTGAACTCAGGTTTAAGGGCCTCGCCAAAGGCCACAGCCTTGGCTGCTATGACATGCATGAGCGGGCCTCCCTGGATTCCGGGGAAGATCTGGGAATTAAGAGTTTTGCCGAATTCTTCGGAGCTCAGGATCATCCCCCCTCTGGGACCTCTTAAGGTTTTGTGGGTGGTGGTGGTGATAAAATGGGCATGTTCCACAGGGGAGGGGTGCAGGCCGGCAGCTATCAGCCCGGCAATATGGGCCATGTCCACCATGAGCCTGGAACCGGCTGCGTCAGCTATGGCCCTGAACCGGGCAAAGTCAATGGTGCGGGGATAGGCGCTGGCTCCGGCAATGATCAGGGCCGGCTTGTGCTCCATGGCCAGGGCTTCTATCTGATCATAATCAAGCCGGCCCGTGTTCTTGTCCACCCTGTAGAAGACATTGGTGTAAAATTTGCCGGAAAAATTCACAGGGCTGCCGTGGGTCAGGTGCCCTCCGTGGGAAAGATCCATGCCCAGGATGGTATCCCCGGGTTTCAGGACTCCGAAATAAACGGCCATATTGGCCTGTGATCCGGAATGGGGCTGAACATTGGCGTACTGAGCGCTGAACAGCTTTCTGGCCCTGTCCCGGGCCAGGTCTTCAGCCATGTCCACAAATTCGCATCCCCCGTAGTATCTTTTTCCGGGATAGCCTTCAGCGTATTTATGGGTGAGTACGCTGCCCATGGTGAAGCGGACCGCTTCTGAAGTGAAATTTTCCGAAGCAATGAGCTCCAGCTTGGATCTCTGCCTTTTTTCTTCCAGTTCAATGGATCCGGCGATTTCCGGATCATGCCGGGCAAGTTCCTGCAAATTCATTTTATGACCATCCTGTAACTTGAAAGTTAAAAGTTTTTAGAGGAGGAGTATCTTAATACGGTAATTCAGCCAAGTGGGTGACGGGGTGCCTGTCCCCTGCTTTCCTAAAAAAGGGCTGAACTTTTACTATTCTTCAAACTTCTTGAAAAGAATAGCTGCATTGGTCCCGCCGAATCCGAATGAATTGCACAGGGCGTAGCGGATATTGCGGTTTACGCTGCCATGGGCGCAGTAGTCCAGATCGCACTCCGGGTCCGGGTTTTTCAGGTTGATGGTGCCCGGGATTTTGGAATGATAAAGACTCAGCACACTGAAAACGCTTTCAATGCCCCCGGCAGCACCCAGGGTGTGACCGATCATGGATTTGTTGGCTGTGAGCAGGATGTCATAGGCGTGCCTGCCAAAGACTTCTTTGATGGCTCTGGTTTCCGAGGCATCATTGAGTTTGGTGGAAGTGCCGTGGGTGTTGATATGATCCACCTGTTCCGGGGATACGCCGGCCTCGTGCAGGGCCTGACGCATGGCCATGGCCATGCCCTGTCCTGACTCATCCGGAGCGGTCATGTGATGGGCATCAGCCGAAGCACCGAATCCGGCTACCTCGGCATAAATATGGGCGTTGCGTTCCCGGGCGCTTTCCAGGGTTTCCAGGAGCATGAGTCCGCAGCCTTCGCCAATGACAAAGCCGTTGCGGGTATGGTCAAAAGGCCTGCTGGCACCGGCAGGATCATGGTTGTCAGTGGACAGGGCCCGCATGGCATTAAATCCTGATACAGCCATGGGAGTGATGGTGGATTCCACTCCGCCGGTGATCATGGCCTTGACCCGCCCGAGCCTGATGTCGGAAAAAGCACAGCCAATGGCGTGCAGACCTGAGGCACAGGCTGAAGTGGTGGCCAGGTTGGGGCCTTTGGCTCCGGTGACTATGGAAATCTGCCCGGCAGCCATGTTGGAGATGAGCAGAGGAATATAAAAGGGCGAAATCCTTTTGGGCCCGGCCTTCATGAGTTTGGTGTGAAACTCTTCAATGGTTTCCAGACCTCCCAGCCCACACCCGATTATGGCCCCGCAGCCGGACATGTCCATGACACTGCGGCCTGTTGAAGTCTGTTCCCGAAGCATGGCGGCTGAAGCCACGGCAAAGTGACAGAAGCGGTCCATGCGCCTGGCTTCCTTGGCTGACATATGGGCGGCAGGATCAAATCCCTTTACTTCCGCAGCTATTCTGGTGCTGTAGCCGGCAGCATCAAACCTGGAAAGCAGATCAACCCCGCATTTGCCGGCCAGAAGGGCTTCCCAGCTGGAATCAAGATCATTGCCTATGGGAGTAATGGCCGACAGACCTGTGACAACTACTCTGGGTAAATGGTAATTCATAAAAAATATCTTTGAGTTGACCTGTTTTGCCGGAGAGGCAAAGACTGACTTGGCCTTTCAAGCTCTCCGGCTGTCAGCAAAAAAGCTTTTGAATAAGGCCCTGCCCGGTCAGAGGCATGCAGGGCTGCTATGAGAAAACATAACCTGCTGTTACTGATTGGCCTTGACGTAATCTATGGCCGACTGAACAGTCAGGATTTCCTGGGCTTTTTCATCGTCAATTTCAATGTCAAACTCTTCTTCCATGGCCATGATCAGCTCTGTGAGATCCAGGGAATCAGCGCCGAGATCTTCAACAAACTTAGATTCAGGCTTGACCTCTTCAGCTGAAATGCCAAGCTGATCCACTACAATTTCCTTTACCTTTTCATCAATTGACATGTTTAATCCTCCATATGGTGATGTTCAAAGTTTACGTTCAGCGTGGGCCGCAAGCCTGTGTCAGGAGCATTATGCGCCTTTGACAACCAGGCAGGGGACAGTCCTGAAGCCAGGGACAGTCCCCGTGCCTCATGCAAATGGCTAAACTGTTGCTGCTGTTTCAGCTGTCAAAAACACGTAATGCTTCCGCCCGTGTCCAGCTGTAAAGCCAGAGATTGCTGATCATGGCATGCCCGGGGCGTAACCATTCAGGGGGCGCGGAAACAGGCATGGAAACAGTCCCTGCAGGCCACTTAATGCAGCAAAAAAAAATTGCCAGGGCAAGAAATCAGTGCACCGATTCAGTTAGTACAAAGCCGGGGGACAGTCCCCATAATAGGGACGCAGGCCATCGCCGTTTAGACCCTCTGAATGGCCAGGCCGGGGCAGATATCTGTCTTGATTCTACATATACATTCCGCCATTGACCCCGATGACCTGGCCGGTGATGTAGGAAGCCTGATCCGAAGCCAGAAAAGCCACGGTTTCAGCTACATCTTCAGGCTGGCCGAACCTGCCCAGAGGGATCATGGACTGATATTTTTCCCTGACTTCAGGGCTTAAAACCGAGGTCATGTCGGTCTCCACAAAACCCGGGGCTACTGCGTTTACAGTGATGTTTCTGGAGGCCAGTTCCTGGGCCGCTGTCCTGGTCAGCCCCATAAGGCCGGCTTTGGCCGAAGTGTAGTTGGCCTGACCGGGATTGCCTGACTGGGCGGTGACTGAAGAAATATTTATGATCCGGCCCTTTTTGCGGCGGATCATTATCTTGGCCGCTTCCTGCAGACAATAAAAGGAACCGCTCAGGTTGACCCGGATGACCTTTTCCCACTGCTCAGGTTTCATGCGGATCAGAAGACCGTCACTGGTCATGCCCGCGTTGTTCACCAGAACGTCAAGCAGGACTTGGTCTTTGATGTTTTCCCGGAAAAAGTCAACTATGGCCTGATGATCTCCAATATCCAGGGCATAAGCCCGGGCCTGTCCGCCGGTTTCCTGAATCATCCGGCAGGTTTCCATTGCCGGTTCAGGATTGCTGACATAGGTGGCAAAAATCTGATATCCTGCTGCAGCCAGACGCAGGGCACAGGCCCGTCCAATGCCCCGGGAGGCTCCGGTGACCAGGGCTGTTGAAGATTTTTCCGCCATCTTAAAACTCCAGAGGTTCAAGGTTCAACATTTTAACCCGGGATCTAAATCGTAACCATTCAGGGGGCGCGGAAACCGGCACTGGGACAGTCCCCGCAAGCCAGATTTAAACCCCCTGAATGGCTGCTCTAAAACTGCAGCAGGGCTGCACCGCAGGTAAAACCGCCGCCAAAAGCCACCAGCAGGACCAGTTGACCAGGGCTGATGCAGCTGCTTTGCCAGGCTTCAGCCAGGGCTATGGGCACTGACGCGGCTGAAGTATTCCCGTAGCGCTGGACATTGATATACAGCCTGTCTTCAGCAATATTCAGTTTTCTGGCCAGGGCTTCTATGATCCTGATATTGGCCTGGTGGGGAATGAACAGATGAATGCTGTCCGGACCCAGCCGGTTTCTTGCCAGAATTTCCGTGCATATCCCGGTCATGGACCTGACAGCATGCCGGAATACTTCCCTGCCTTCCATCTGGACATAAAAACTGTCTTCAGTGGCCTGGCCGAAACCCAGGGGAAAGGCTGATCCGCCGCCTTTGACCGTGAGCAGTCCGCCCAGTGATCCGTCAGCCCTGAGAAGGATATCCTTGACATACCCGAAAGCAACCTCGGCTTCAAATTTACTGGCGGATACAATGCAGGCCCCGGCCCCGTCTCCAAACAAAACAGCTGTGGATCTGTCCCGGAAATTGACCCTTGAGGTCACGATTTCCGAGGCTACCAGCAAAACCCTGGCCTGGGGATGCAGGCAGCAGATGCCCCTGGCGGTTTCCAGGCCGTACAGAAATCCGGTGCAGGCGGCATTGAGATCCATGGCTGGAATGCCTCTGATGCCGAGTTTTTCCATGAGCATGCAGGCGGCATTGGGTACGTAAGCATCAGGGGTAAAGGTGGCAGTGATGATGTGGGTGATTTCATCCGGGCGGACACAGGCATCCTCCATGGCTGCCAGAGATGCTTCCCTGGCCAGGTCTGAACAGGCCTGGTTCTCGGCCACATGGCGCATGCGGATGCCGGTTCTGGAGGTGATCCATTCATCATTGGTATCCACCAGCTGTTCAAAGTCCTTGTTGGTCATGATCTTTTCAGGAACATGAAAACTGAAGCCGGCGATGTTTGTTCTGGTGTCCATGGAAAATTTGTTTGTATCAGACGGCCGCGGTCCGGGGCAGGGCCTTTCTGCCGAACAGGCTGATTTCCTTGTTGGCGCTCAAGTCTTCAATGAGCAGTTCATTGGCCCTGTTTGCGATGAACTCGCCAGCCATTAGACAGGCATTGCTTACAGCCTTGGTATTGGATGAGCCGTGGCAGACAATGCCGATGCCCTTAAGGCCCAGCAGGGGTGCGCCGCCGTATTCAGCATAGTCTATACGCCGGCTGAAGCGCTTCAAAGCCTTGATGCCCAGGAGAAAGCCCAGTCTGGCCAGCCAGCTTTTTCTGACTTCTTCCTTGAGGATCTTGGTCAAAGAAATGGCCAGACCTTCCATGAGCTTCAGGGATACATTGCCCACAAAACCGTCGCAGACAATGACGTCGGCCTTGCCGGTAAAAAAATCCCGGCCTTCAATGTTGCCTGCGAAATTCATGGACGACATCTTAAACAGCTTGCTGGTTTCTCTGACCAGATTATTGCCTTTGCCTTCTTCTTCTCCAATGGTCAAAACTGCGACCCTCGGGTTTTCCACGTGCAGCACGGTTCTGGAGAAAACTTCAGCCATGAGACCGAACTGGACCAGGTGGTAAGGCTTGCATTCCACATTGGCCCCGACATCTATGAGGATAACCGGACCTTTTTCCGAGGGCAGAATGGAAGCCAGGGCAGGGCGCTCTATGCCTTTGATTCTGCCCAGGGAGAACATGCCGCAGGCAAGGGTAGCCCCGGAATTGCCGGCACTGACCACGCCGTGAGCCCTGCCTTCCCTGACCGCCTTGAAGGCCTTCTGAATGGATGAATCCTTTTTCCGGCGCAGGCTCTCCGAAGGCTTTTCATACATTTCAACAACTTCTGAAGAATGAATGATATCCAGGTCAATATCTTTATGCCGGCAGTTGTTCAGGGCTTTGGTAATCCGCTCCTGATCACCTGACAGAACCAGACCCAGATCTCCCTCACGGGCTGCTTTTACGGCTCCGGGCACTATGATTTCCGGCCCGAAATCGCCGCCCATGGCGTCAACAGCAATGACCGGCTTAACTTTGGTCATCCTGCTGGGACCTTAAGTACTGCCTCCCCCGGTAAATGCCGCAGTCAGGACAGACCCTGTGCGGAAGAGTGGCCTCGCCGCATTCGCAATAAATGAAATTGGGCCTGGCAATATGGTCATGGGACCTGCGCATGCCTTTTTTGGACCTGGATGTTTTCTTTTTGGGTAAAGCCATTGGAAACCTCGTATTATTTGTTGATTTTCATCTGACGCAACACTGCCAGCCTGGGATCATTGCTCTTTTGAGAGCAGCTGCAGGGGCTGGTGTTTCTGTTTGCGCCGCATTCAGGGCAGATGCCCAGGCATTCAGCAAAGCACAGAATCTTGTCCGGAACCGCCAGGATGATCTGTTCCCGCAGGATCTGAAAAATATTTACCAGCCACTGGTTATTCTCAAATTTCAGGAAAAAGGATTTTTCAGTGTCCGGGGCGGGAGCCGGGAATTCCTCAAACAGGTCAAACTCCTGTTTGAGCTGGACCCTGGCTGGTTCAAGGCACCTGAAGCACCGGGAGACAAGACCTCCCTGCAAAGAGCCGTGAACCACCAGACCCTGTTTCTGGGGCAGAATGCTGATTCTGGCCTGAAAGTCATCCTCAAGCCGCAGATTCTGATCCATTTCCCGGGCCAGAAGTTCCCGGTCCTGGGTGCCATCAAAATAAAATTCCCGGCCCTGGACCGGGATATCTGCTAAAGCAAGCCATTTGTGGTTCATGATTGAATCCGTAAAAGAGTTGTTTATAGTTACAACAAGGTTCATGTCAAGATTTTTGCCCTTGCCATTTCAGCAAGATAAGTATAAAAAAATTTTTTTCCATGCCGAGACTTCTTATGGGCATATAATACAGCAAAGACCTGGAGGTAAGAGATAATGAGCAAAGAATGTGAAATTTGCGGCAAAAAACCGCAGGTGGGCAACAATGTCAGCCATGCCAACAACCGCAGCAAGAGACGTTTCCTGCCCAATCTGCAGAAAGTTCGTTCCCAGGACAGACAGGGGCGGGTGAAAAAGATCAGCGTATGCACCAGGTGTCTGCGCTCCGGGGCTGTTGTCAAGCCTGCGGTGAACTGATTTTTTCAATAAGGTTCCGGCCAGAGGAACATTACCTGTTTGTAAATTTCAGGATAAATCAGGAAATTCAGGTCAGGCACAGGGACTGTCCCTGGCTCGGGGACTGTCCACTGGGCGGATAAACCTGATTTTATGTTCAAAGCAAACCTTAGTCTGTATCATTTACAAACCGGTAATACACCCCCGGCCAGCGCTTAACCAGGCGCCCGGCAGACAGAAGATTCCACCCGGCCCTGTTTCAGGCCCGGGAGAGTCAAGGGAGCAAGGAGGACAAAATGCAGAGCAGAATGGCCTCGATTCTCAAGCTTAAATACAGCCCTGTGGCCCTGACCTGGGCTGATGAAAAACCTCAGGGGGCTGTGGAATTTAAAAAGGGGCGCTGGGGCTGTTTCATGTTTTCCTTTGCTGCAGCAGCCAGGGGCCGGACTGCTGTTTTCAGCCGGGAAACCTATGGCTGCTGGGGAGGCGGAGTAGGTCTTGGCTTTGGCAACCGCTATCAGGATTTTCCTGGCGGAGAAGAGTGTTTTCACTATTTTCTGTCCAGCGGCAATCAGCACAGTGAAAAAGGCATGGCTGTGGCTGAAAACCTCAAAGGTCCGGGCATGGAAGAATTCCATGATGATTTTGTTCAGGGAGAGCGCTATCTCCAGGGTCCGGACAAGGTGGAATCATTTGTAAAGAATCTGCCCATCACTGATATTTCTGCTGAATATGTGGTGCTTAAGCCTCTGGATCAGGTGAGTGACAAGGATGACCTGAAAGTTGTCACTTTTCTGGCCAACCCGGATCAACTCTCTGCCCTGGTGGTTCTGGCCAATCACAACAGAAACACCAGTGACAATGTGACCATACCCTTTGCAGCCGGATGCCAGGCCATTGCTCTTCTGCCCTTTGCCGAGGCTGAAAAGCAGCTGCCCAGAGCAGTGGTGGGGCTGACTGATATCTCTGCCAGAAAAAACGTGCGCAAACAGCTTGAGGCCGACCTGCTGTCCTTTGCCATGCCCCTGGCCCTGTATCAGGAGATGGAGGACAATGTGGAGGGCAGTTTTCTGTTCCGAAACACCTGGAAGGCCATTGCCGGGTAAAGACAGGCCTCAGATTCAGAGGCCTTGAGCTTGTCCGCAACAGTTGAGCCCTTTTTTTAGTAAGGCAGGGGACAGGCACCCCGGCGCTGGGAGAGCCAGTCCCGGTGCCTCATGCAGATGGCTGAACTGTTATGAAATTTTCAAATGGATAAAGCCCTCCTGTTAAACCCTTCTGACTGGTAATGGCCGGCCCTATGCCTGATCCTCTTTTTTCCCTGATTATTCCCAGCCGGGGTACCAGACCCAAAGCCCTGAAATCAGCTCTGGAGCAGATCCGGCAGGCTGCTGAACAGGCTTTTGGCATCCTGGCTCCTGAACAGGCGGAGATTCTGGTGGGATTTGACGGAGTACGCGGGGAAAGGGTTATGGAGCATGCGTGCGTTCATTATTTTGACCTGCCCAGGGATACCAACTGGGGCAACGGAATCCGAAATATCCTGCTTAAACGGGCCAAAGGGCAAAAAATTGTCTTTCATGACGATGACAATGCCCTGACAAAAAATGCTTTTGAAACCTGGCTCAGATATTTTTCCTGTGAAATGCTCATAGCCAGGATTGATGTAAGCCGCGCCTTTGACTGTAAGTACCTGCCTCAGGATCTGCCCGGCAAATCCCTGGTACGCCAGGGCAACATTGACCCCTTATGCCTTTGTCTTTCCAGAGAGCTGGTGGTGGATCGCTGCGGGGGCTGGTCCGGAAAAATCGGTTATGAAGCTGATTACCTGAATATCCTGAATTATCATCGAAGGGCGTTTCTGGTGGAAGTGACCCAGGAGATTGTCGGCATATACGATGCAGGGCAGGGTCTTGATCCCCAGGGAATTAACTTCCGGCAGGAAAGGCTTCTTTGTAAAGGTGAAAAGTCAAAAGTTATCGGCTGAATAAGCGTTTTTTGAGATGATTTTTCATTGAAATCATTAACCTGGCAGTCAAAAATTCTCTATCAACGTTTTGTATTTACTGAAAATTTTCAAAATCCTGAATGTCCGCATCATTATCAGCTTCAACAGCCTGATTTCT
>CAZHCY010000045.1:0-11692 GCA_964531185.1 uncultured Desulfovibrionales bacterium
CGGAATCCCAGGCAGACCAGGGCGTGGTGCTTAGACCGGAGGGGTCATCCTTCTGGCTGGATCTGGCTGATATCCTACCGGCTCAGGGCAAGGAAGCCCAGGCAGACAAGGCCAGGGTCAGAGCTTACGCCTGATTCCCATCCATCAGGGCAAAAAGCAGCAAATCATGGACCAAAGCAAAATATTTGAAATAAGTATCCAAATTAAACCTGCAGACATTGATGAACTGGGGCATGTGAACAATATCGTCTATCTCCGGTGGGTTCAGGAAGCTGCAGTGGCTCACTGGCAGGCTCTGGCTCCGGCCCGGGATCAAAAAACCCTGTTCTGGGTGGTGCTCAGACATGAGATTGACTATAAAGCTCCGGCCAGGCTGGGTCAGGCCGTTGCAGCCAGAACATGGATCAGCGGAGCCAGACGTCTGAGTTTTGAGCGCATGACTGAAATCATGCTTGCTCAAGACAAAAAGATTCTGGCCCGGGCCAGAACTTTGTGGTGCCCGGTCAATGCAGCCACAGGAAAGCCTCAAAGGGTCAGCCGGGAAATCAGGGAACTCTTTTCATCAGCAGCCCCGGAAAAATAATCCGACCTGTGTCTCTGTTTCAGCCTGGTATTGGACAAAGCGCGGGTTTTCGAACAGGTCAAATGAAAACAGCCGGCAACGTCAGCTCCCTGTCCGGCAAGGAGGTTGAATTCCTGGACTGCTTTAGCAGTGCCTTTGTCCACCAGTTCAATATTTTCCTTTTCCAGGGCCTTTGCCAGCTCAGGATCCACCTTCATCAAACCCGGCCTGCCTCTGCCCACCACTAAAATATCCGGTTTGGCCTGGAAAACATCCAGCACATCCTGAACTGTGACCCTGTGTCCCTTTCTCCGCCACCAGCCTGACACAACCCTGCCCTGGATGATTTTCAGATCTTCCCTGTATTCCTGCCCTGATATGACCATTCTGCCGAAAGAATATTTTTCTATTTCAACCATTTTGTCTGAACCCTTTAAGCCTTTGAAACAGACCAGGAGCCAACCCTGGCCCCAAAATCCCCTCCTTTGGCAAACTTCCTCAGCCATCCAGCACTGATCTTATTTTGGCCGACAGCTCAACAAACTGATACGGCTTGCCTATGAATCCCGACGCCCCGGCCCCGAGGGCTTCTCCTGCCTGGCCATTGACTGAATATCCGCTGGAAATGATGACTTTGGCATCCGGATCAATTTCCAGAATCCTCTCCAGGCATTTATGTCCGCCCATGCCCGGCATGTTCAGGTCCAGAAGAACAACATCCACAGCTTTTTTATCCTTGGCATAGATTTCCAGGGCCTCTTCCCCGCTGCCTGCAGAAATAATCTTGTAGCCCATGGAAGCCAGAGCCTCAGATGTCAATTCTCTGATGTCATCTTCATCATCAACCACCAGCACAGTTTCACTTCCCTGCTGAACATTACTGCTGCAGGGCTTTTGGTCCTTGGTTTCAGACTTTTGAAGCAGAGCAGGCAGATAAATGTGGAAAATCGTACCCTGGCCTTTCTCGCTGTAGCATGTGATATTTCCCTGATGGGACTTGATGATTCCAAACACTGAAGCCAGCCCCAGGCCTGTACCCTGACCCACCTCCTTGGTGGTGAAAAAAGGATCATAAATCTGTTCCAGGGTTTTTTTATCCATCCCAATGCCTGTATCCGAAAGACTCATGAGCACATAGCGCCCTGGCTGCATGCCCAGATATTTATCCTCTTCAATAACTGTATTTCGAGTTTCCACCAGGAGCACCCCTCCCTCAGGCATGGCATCAGCAGCATTGGAACCCAGATTAAGAATCACCTGTTCAATCTGGACCGGATCACCATTGATGCAGTCCAGCTGGTCATCCAGGTCAAGGCGGATTTCAATCATCCTGGGAATGGTTCTTTTCAGGACCTGAGCCGCTTCCCGGATCTCATGATTCAGGTCCATGGGTTTCTTTCTCACTTCTGCCTTTCGACTGAAAAGCAGAAGCTGCTGGACCAGCTTGCCTGCCCTGGAAATGGATTTTTCAATAACCTCAATCTTCTTTAGACCTGGATGATCAGGGCTGAGCTCCTGCTTCAGGAGATGAATATTTCCGCCCATGGCGTGCAGAAGATTGTTAAAATCATGAGCCACTCCTCCGGCCAGCACCCCGACAGATTCCATTTTCTGCGCCTGGATCAGCTGGGTCTGCAACTGCTGGCGCTCCTCCATGGCCTTTTCAGCTCTCTCAGCCTGACTGGCTGCCTCCCTCTGCTTTTCTTCGGCTTCCTTTATTTTGGCTTTGAGTCTGGAGACCATCTGATTCAGCGACTGCACCAGGGAAGCAATTTCAGCTTTGCTTTGAACCTCCAGCCTGTTTTCCAGGTTGCCTGATGAAACTTGGTCGGCAAACCTGACTACTTTCATAAGAGGCCTGAGAATGCTTATAACGACAAGTAGAGCTGCCCCGCCCACAACCAGGATGATTACTGCAGTCCAGGACAGGGATACTGCTCTGATTTTTTCAGTTTTAGTCCAGACATCGTTGACATAAACCCCGGTACCCACTATCCAGCCCCAGGGCTCAAATTGGGACACATAGGACAGCTTGGGTTCCAGGCGATCCTCCTGATCATAGTATTGCCATTGGTATCTGACATACCCGGCCCCTTTTTCATTGACCACCTGAATAAACTTATCAAAAAATTCAAAGTCTTCAGTATTGGGAACCCTGGACAGATCCAGCCCCACCAGATCAGGCCTCATGGGATGCATAAGCAGCCTGGGCTTGAAATCATTCACCCAGAAATAATCCTGACCATCTGGCCCATAAGTCATTTTGCCCAGCGCTTCCAGAGCAGCTTTTTGAGCCCTTTCCCGGTCCATAAGGCCCCGGGATTCAAGCCCATGATAATAATCCAGCACCCCCCGGGCCGCGCTGATCATCTCCCTGGTCAGACTTTTTTTGTGCTCCATAACCGTATCCCTGGCTGCGGGAACATGATAAAACATGATAAGAGCCAGAAACAGAAGCACCGGCAGCAGAGCCAGGATGGCCAGCTTAATCTTTATGCTCAGTCTCATGAATACCGGTTCCTCTGAACCTGTCTGGATACGGAAAACAAAACAGGCTGAGCTTAGCTGAAATAAAAATACTTACTGAAAACACGTTGAAAATCCTTGAGACTTACCGGTTTGGCAAGATATTCATCCATACCGGCATCCAGAAATCTTTCCCTGTCTCCGGGCATGGTGTGAGCAGTAACTGCTATAACAGGCAGGCGCGCCTGACCTGCCCGGGAGGATCTGGGAGTCTTGCCGGATTGGTAAAGAACCCCGCCGGGCTGTTCCATTCTTCTGATTTTTCTGGTGGCTTCCACACCTGTCATGCCGGGCATCTGAATATCCATAAGCACGCAGTCAAAATTCCGGGCAGCAACCAGCTCCACCGCCTTGTTGCCATCCTCGGCCACAGTCACTTTATGCCCCACATCCTCCAGGACTCTTTTTATGAACATCTGATTCATGGGATCATCTTCAGCCAGGAGAATATTCAGGCCGTGCTTTATTTCAGATCTTGATTCCGTACGGCAGTCTTGCTGGACATGACCGTTGTCCTGGATACTGAAAGGCAGAGACACATAAAATGTTGTCCCCTGCCCCAGAGTGCTGTCCACTGAAAGGTTGCCGCCCATAATATGGACCAGCCTGCGGACAATGTTCAGCCCCAGACCGGCCCCCTGATATTCCCGGGCAAGGGAGGAATCTCCCTGGACAAAGGGCTGAAAAATTGCTTCCAGCATGTCCGGGGCAATACCCGGTCCGGTATCCTCCACTGCAAAAAGAATCCTGGTTTTGCCTGCAGCAGCAAAGGGCAGGGACGTGATGCTCAGACTCACCCGGCCCTTATGTGTATATTTCAGTGCATTGCCCAGAATATTAAACAGAATCTGCTGCAGCCTGGTGGAATCCCCCACCAGCTGCCGGGGCACCCGGGTGGCCATATGGAACTGCAGTTCAATCTTTTTATCCAAGGCTGCAATCTGGAAAAGGTCGCGCAGGGCTTCACATATATCAGCCAGACTGAATTCCTTCTGCTGCAGGCTGATCTGGTTTGCATTAAAACTGCATATATCAAGAATATCTGAAAGCAGGGCTGTAAGCCTGGATGCCGACTTCTGGCCCATTTCGACAAAATCCCTCTGGTCCGGGGTCAGGGTGGAGTCAAAGAGCAGCTGGATCATGCCCATGATCCCGTTCAAAGGAGTTCTGATCTCATGACTCATGTTGGCCAGAAATTCAGTTTTGGCCCGGTCGGCTGCTTCAGCCTTCTCCTTGGCCCTGACCAGTTCCTTCTGATCCTGGATGCGCTGGGTGACATCATCAAAAATTGCCACCACCTCACCGGAAGGCAGCCGGAAAATGCGGTTCTCTCTCCATCCCTCCCGCACGGAATCCTTGTAATAGAAAGGTTGCATGTAAAAAGGCTCGCCGGTTTTCCAGACCCTTTTCAGGGCATCAAACAGACCGGTTTTATCCATATGAGGAAAAAGCTCCAGCAGGCGGCGCCCCAGGACATCCTCACGTCTGACCCGGGTTATCCGTTCCGCCTCAGGATTCATATCCCTGAAGATAAAGTCAGTCCCGTTGTCCCTGGCCTCGTATATGACCACGCCGCTGCTGATATGTTCAAACAGGGCCAGCAGCCGGTCTTCTGATTCCTTCTGCAAAGTTACATCATTGACTGTCACCTTGCATTCCGGTCTCCTGAAAAAACCCTGATGAAAGACCATGCTCAGCTGAGCATGAAAATTGCGGTTCTCAGCACTTCTCATTGCAAGTTCAAAATGCTGTTCCTCTCCATCAGCCTTGTAAGCTTGGTCAAAGCGTTTGACATAAATCTCCCTGTAATCCTGAAATACATACCTGATGAAAGGCTTGCCCACCAGCTTCTGCCTTGGAATTTGCAGAAGCCTGGAAAAAGTAAGGTTAGCTTCCAGGATTTCCCCCCTGGGACTAAGGGTGCAATAGCCCACAGGCGCCTTATCATAGAGTTCAATATACTTGCCTTTGACTGCCTCGATCTCTTCTTGAGCCCTCTTCAGTTCTTCATTCTGGATTTCCAGCTCAGCCTGATGAACCAGCAGCTCCTGAAAAAGTTTCCTGACTTCTTCTGCAGAAAGCTGCTCCATTTGCTCCGCTTTCATGCTGTTCATCCGCTCTAAAAACCTGGCACTGACTCTGTTCTGCCTTTCTGTGGCAGGAACCTGGGCATCAGCCGAAGACTGGGAAAGATTCTCGTTTGGCCCTGAATGATTCCTTGATTCTCTCATGCGGCCTGCCTTTTATGGTAAAGCATTTTTTGTTCGTATTTCAGGGTATGGTTCAGGTGAGTATTCCGGGTTTTTGACAACTGAAACAGCGAATTATTGTAACAGTTTAGCCATTTGCATGAGGCACGGGGACTGGCTCTCCCGTCACCCACTTGGCAATCCAACAGGCATTCAACTTCAAAAATTCAGCTCAAGCGGGTGACGGGGTGCCTGTCCCCTGCGCCCTTAAAAAGGGCTAAACTGTTACGAATAATTATATTATAATATAGTATAATCCGGTTTAGAAATTCAATCAACAGTTTAGCCATTTGCATAAGGAACAGGGACTGTCTCTGGCTTCAGGACTGTCCCCGTGCTGATTGTCAAAAAAGCACAATGCTCCCTTCCAGACAGTTACTTGCAGGTTTGGTCCCGGATATACCCGGATGGGACGCATGTATCAACCAAAAACAAGCCCTGGGGTGCCTGCCCTCTGTTTTCCTTTACGTATTTTTGACAACTGAAACAACATAAATTTTTGTTATAGCAAAATCCGGTTTAAATTCGACGAGTTATGATTTGCCTGCAATAAGTCGGGAATTACAGGATTTATCGTAACAGTTCAGCCATTTGCATGGGGCACGGCTTCCTGGCCGGAGGCGGCGCCCGGAGGGGGACTGGCTCTTTCAGGGCTTGTTTTTCCAAGTCTTTGTTGACATCAGCCAAAAAAACAAGCGCTGGGGTGTCTGTGCCCTGTTTTCCTTTAAAAAGGCTGATATGATTGACATCTTTTGGTGGTCAGTTTTCTTTGATGAGGTGGATCAGGATTTGGCAGAAGAAGGGTTAATCTTTTTCAGACGTTTATTTAAAGCCTGCCTGGATATGCCCAGCATCCTGGCTGCTTTGGCCTGATTGCCCCCAGTACGCTCCAGGGCTTGAAAAACCAGACTGGTCACAGCTTCATCAATACTGGGCAGCGGGTCCGGATAGACCAGATCATGGGCTGGCTCAGGAAAGTTTGAACCTTTGCCCTGAATTTTTTCCTGGCCGGTCAGATGTTTCAGTTTCTTTTCCAGCATTTCCATGCCTCCGGTGGCCATGGCTCCGTAAACCAAAGACCGCAACTCACGGATATTACCTGGAAATTCATAGGCAGGCAGATATTTTGAAAGGCTGTCTGTAAGGGGCTGGCTGGCCATGCCCAGATCAGCACAGGCCTGCCGGACAAAATATCTGGTCAGGGGAATGATGTCTTTGAAACGCTTGCGAAGGGGAGGAAGGCTGATGTGGTAGGTGTTGATGCGGTAAAAAAGGTCCCGGCGAAAGTTTCCAGCCTCCATCTCCTGCTCAAGATCCCGATTGGTGGCAGCCACTATTCTGGCCCTGCTGGACCTGGGCTGGTCCGACCCCAGGGGGTAATACTGTCTGTCCTGGGCCAGCTTGAGCAGCTTAAGCTGCGAAGCCGGTGTCATGTCACCTATCTCATCCAGAAACAGAGTGCCTCCAGCTGCCTTTTCCACCAGACCTTTCCTGGATTTTCTGGCATCTGTAAAAGCCCCTCTGGCATGACCGAATAAAGTGTCGGCAAATACACTGTCATCCAGGCCTGAAGAATCCAGGCTGACAAAATCTCCCTGCCTGCCGCTGCATTTATGAAGCGCCCTGGCCATCAGGTCCTTGCCGGTTCCAGTCTCTCCAGTGATCAGCACAGGATCAGACGCCGGGGCAATGACTTCCACATAGCTGAACAGAGAGTGCATGGTCCGGTCTGAGGTGATTATCTCTTGGAAATTATCCGGATTATCCACTTTGCCGCTGAGCAGTTTTTCTTTGAGCTGTTCATTCTGACTCATGAGCAATGAATGGCTCAAAGCCCTGCGCACAGTTGTCACCAGCCTGTCCGGTTCAACTGGCTTGACCAGATAGTCAAAAGCCCCTTTTTTGATGCACCTCACAGCAGTGTCAGTATCATTGATTCCGGTAACCACCACCACCTGAACATGCGGGCAGTTCTCCCGCAGGCTGTCCAGTACTTCCTCCCCGGACACTCCGGGCATGAAAAGATCCAGAAGCATCACCCTGCAGTCAAGACTGGGCAGAAGATCCAGGACTTTCCTGCCGCTGTCAAAGGTCTCGATCCTGTTGTACCCGGCCGAGCTCAGGGTGATAAACAGGCTGTGCAGCAGACCCTTTTCATCTTCCACAATATATATGGGATGCTTTGTTCTGTTTTGGGACATGGCATGCCGTCCGGAATAAATAATTTTTTGTAACAGTCTTGGCCATTTGCATGAGGCACAGGCACTGGCTCTTTCAGCGCTTGCTTTTTTCTGAGCCTGTTTCTCACCTCAGCCAAAAAGCAGGCACTGGGAAGCCCTGCTTTTCTTAAAAAAGGGCTGACCTGTTACAATTTTTTAATTTTGTCCTTTATGCTGTGCCGACCGCTCAGGCCGGCAAAGGCAGCAGCACCCTGACCCGGGTGCCTTGTCCCGGACTGGAATCAAAAGCCATGGTCCCTCCATGATCTTCAACAATGGAAGAGGAAATGGACAAGCCCAGACCAGTCCCGCCTGTTTTTCGCCTGGTGGTATAAAATGGTTCAAAGATACGGTTCAGATTGTCAGGTGAGATGCCTTCTCCCTGATCTGTCACTGTTATCTCCAGCTTGCCTTCAGTGCTTTTGAAGCCGGTCTTCAGGGATATGCCCCGGCTTTTATCAGTCAGGGCCTGGCAGGCATTAATGAGCAGATTGACCACCACTTGCTCCAGTTTGTGAAAGTCACCGCGAATCCTGGGCAGATCAGGGTCCAAGGATACTGAAAAATTGTCCGTATGCCTGGAAATGGTCTTTTTCACCAGGGTCAGGGCAGATTCAGCCACCTGATTCAGGTTCACATCCTGGTTCATGTTCAAAGGTGACTGTCTGGCAAAATCCTTGAGCTCGGCAATGATTTTGCCGATTCTCTTGCTGCCCTCACTGATCCCGGAAAACAGCTGGGGCGCGTAATCACACATGGTGTCAAAATCAATTCCTGCCAGCTGAAAACCCGGGTTCTTCCGGGCATGCTCCTTTAGCACCGGCAGGGAATCATGCCAGACCTTTTCCAGCAACGGCCCGTTAAGCATGATCATATTGTTGGGATTGTTGATTTCATGGGCCACCCCGGCCACCAGAGTGCCCAGGGCGGCCATTTTCGAGGCCTGAGCCAGCTGTTCCTGCTGCCTCTTTTCCTTGATTTCCAGGTCTTTTTTTTCACTGATGTCCATGATCATGCCCATGGCAAAATCCTGCTGGCTGTCAATGCCGGTTTCCACTGATCCCATCACCCGAAAGCACTTCATGATTCCCTTGATCACCATTCTGACTTCAAAATCAAAATGCTCAAAATCTCTGAAAATGCCATGGACAATGTTTCTGACACCGGCCCGGTCCTGTTCATGAATAAGGGAATACACATGTCTGAACGTCAGGGGGACTGATTTCTTAAGCCCCATAATTCTATAAAAGCCGTCTGACCCGGTAAAACGGTCTCTGGAGGGATCATACCGCCAGCTGCCCATCCTGGCTATGAACTCCACCTTCTTGAGATCAGAGTTTCTTTTTATCAGTTGCCGCTCAGCCCTTTTGCGGTCTGAGATATCATGCACTATGGAATAAAGCAGGGAACAACCTCCCAGAAGCAGAGGACCGCTGAACACTTCCACATCCCTGACTGCACCTCCTGCCAGGCGATGCTGAAAGTAAAAATGGTGTCCGCCCTGATTTCTGACTTTTTTCATCAGCGAAAAGACATCAGCTTCAGGCAGGGTGTTCAGGTCTGTGATTTTTCTGGCAATGAGCTCCTGTCTGCTCCAGCCGTAAAACCGGCAGGCAGCTTTATTTGCATCCACAATCCCTGCGCTCTGGGGATCAATCACCAGCATTACACAGCTGTTGTCCAGGAACAGGGAACGATACCTCTGCTCGCTTTCCTGCAGGGCCCTGGTCCTTTCCCTGGGCAGGTCTTCCACCTTTATCAGAGCCCTGGAACGCCTGGACCTGGAGCACACTTCCAGCAGGTATTCCGGGGCGTAAGGCTTGCGCAGATAGGCTGATGCACCCATCCGGACCCATTCCACTGTCAGGTGGGGAGATTCGTCACTGGTGGTCATGATATAGACTGTGTGGGGGTTGCGGCCGTAAAATTCCTGAAGCAGTTCCGCCCCTGGCAGATCAGGCAGATGCTGATCCAGCAGGATAACGTCCAAAGACCGGGACTTAAAATTCTCTCTGGCCTCCTGGGCAGTGTTGACCAAGATGGTTTCATATCCTCCAGTCTGAAACACCTTTTTTAGCTGCTGGGCCTGGAGCAAGTCCGGTTCTGCAATCATCACCCTGGCCGGACTCTGGGAAAATTCTCCGCGCAGAAGGGAGTTCACCCTCTCAATAAACTCCTCCGGGTCAACAGGTGCTGACAGAAAAGAATTGGCTCCCAGATCAGTAACTGTCTTAGGAACTGCTGAGCCGGCAAAAGTGGCTGAGACCACAAGAATGGGAATATGATTGCAGGACCGATACAGAGGTGACCGCAAAAGTCTGCAGAAACGCCAGCCGTCTATGCCGGGCATGTTCAGATCGGTAACTATAAGATCAGGGCTATCCCCGGCAGACAGGGCATCCAGGGCCTTTTCAGCGCTGCTGAACCGCCCGGGTTCATGACCGCCCTGCTTCAGCACCCGCGAAAGATGGATCAGCTGAACTGGATCATCATTGACAACATAGACAAAACTGCTGGAATTGTCTGAAGGATTTGAGCTCATTCAGGAACAACCTCTGAAACCACTGTCAGTAAAAATAACCAGGGCGTAACAGTTCAGTCATTTACATGAGGCACAGGGACAGGCTCTTTGGGCGCCTGTTTTTTCTGAGCCTGTTTCTTGCATCAACCCCGAAAAACAAGCCCTGGAATGCCCTGTTTTCCCGAAAAAAGGCTAAACTGTTACAAAAAGGCATGACTGTCCGGGAAAAAAGCGAATTTTCCCGGGAATAGATTGTGGTAATGTTCAGAGAATAGTTAGCCTAAATGCGCTGTGTTGGCAACGTGCTTAAGATGAAGCAGGAAGTAGAAGATAAGGACTGGATTAGAGGTGCAGAACCTGGCCGGAAAAGCATCTCTTCAGTCCCGGCACCTGGCTTTTCATTGCTTTTACGGCCTTTTTGCCTGTACAGTGGCAGGGCATGATTATCTCAGGAGCAGCCTTTTCCAGACCGCGTATGGTATAATCAATGCGCTCTTCACTTGCTCCCTTCAGGTGAAATCCTCCCAGTACAGCTCTGATTTTGGAGGTACCGGAAATTTCCCGGACATAATCCAGTGTGTTGATCACACCTGCATGGGCGCAGCCGCAAATCACCACCGGTCCCTGGCTGGTGCCCAGCCACAGGGCCTGGTCATCCGCTATAATATCCGGTGTCTGACAGCGAAGATCAGAATAAAACGGTCCGCCTGGATCCTCAAAATGATTTTTTCTGGGAATGGGGCCTGTCAGCTGAATATTGCCGTCAATGGAAATGGGGGAAGTAACCCAGTCAAGACGATTGTCAGGCAATTGGGACAAAACGCTTCTGGCTTCTCCAGGCAGGCCAATGTAGCGGCAGTCTCCTCCCGGGTCCAATGCGTATCTGGGAACCACTGCTCCAGGATGCAGATGCACCACAGCTTGCGGACAGAATTTAAGTACCCGGGCAATTCCTCCTCCATGGTCATAATGACCATGGCTCAGAACCAGATCAGTGATCTCTGACGGGTCCAGGCCCAGGCTGCTCAGGTTGGGAATCAAGGCCTCTCCCTGTCCGGTATCAAAAAGCACAACCCTGTCTTTGCAATGAATCCAGACTGAAAAGCCATGCTCAGCCGCCAGACCGGGCCCGGGTTCATTGTCCACCACAATATGAATGGTAAATTTACTGCTCATGACCTGCTGTATCCCCAAGCCCGCTCCAGAACCTGCATCTGCCTGAAGCGGGCCGGAAAAAAACCAATAAAGAGCTGTTTACTGATTCGGACCCAAGGCTCTTCCCCGGCCGCGAATACCGCGTCCGCGGCAGCCTCTGCCGGGCCCGCGGCCTCCCTGACCCCGGAAGCCTCTGTTCATGTTAAAGCCTGCCCCAGGGGCATTCTCGGCCTGTCCCTGCCTGCCTGCTTTGCAAAGTCCCATCTGCCTGCCGGTTCTGGGTCCTTCACCCATAGGTCCTGTTCTGTCTCTGCCAGGCATGATAACTACCTCCTTATAGATTGAATGTTTTTTGCCTGCTTAAGCCTGTTCCCTGCCTTGAGACGCTGACTTCAAAAAATGCCCTGTTTGAAATATTTCCATGCAGAGCATTCTGTCCAGTGCCAGGGACTGGTAAGCT
>CAZHCY010000046.1:0-11666 GCA_964531185.1 uncultured Desulfovibrionales bacterium
GCAGTGCCGGAACAGTGAAGCGGTGGTCATGGTCTGCAAGGATGCCGGGGATGACCCGGATGTTACTCATGGACTGCTGGTGGGAGCCAGGGCGGTTTTTGCTGACAAGGGCCTTAAAATTTGCGCAGGTCCGGGTGTAGGCACGGTGACCAGACCCGGACTGGCTGTCCAGCCGGGAGAACCGGCCATTAATCCGGTGCCCAGGAGGATGATTGCCGTTAATGTGGCTGAGGTTACAGACCTGGCTTTAAAAATAGAAATTTTCGTGCCTGAAGGTGAAAAAGCTGCAGCAAAGACCTTTAATGAACGCCTGGGTATTGTGGGAGGCATATCCATCCTGGGCACTTCAGGCCGGGTGCGTCCCTTTTCTGTGGATGCCCTGAAAAAGACCATTGCCCTGAATATCAGCACAGTATGCCAGTCTGGCCTGAAAAACCCGGTTCTTGTACCTGGAGGGATTGGATTCAGGGCTGCCCTGGCCCTGGGATATGCAGAGGAGGAAGTGGTGGAAGTGGCCAATGAATGGGGGTTTGCCCTGGATGAGTGCGTCTTGAAAAATCTCTCAGCAGTCACTGTGCTTGGCCATCCAGGCAAGCTGCTCAAGTTTTTGAACGGGGACTTCCAGACCCACAGCAGAAATTCCAGTTCTGCGGTTCCGGTGCTGCAGGCTGAAGCAAGGCTTTGCCTGAAAAAGGATCTTGGCCGGTTTAACACTGTGGAGCACGGCATAGCCCTTCTTGATCCTGATCAGAAACAAAGGCTTGGAAACCACCTGGCCGGCAGGGTTAAACAGGCGGTTTTGAAAAGAGCAGCCCTGAGTACCTGCCGGGTGCTGCTGATTAATCTGAAAGGGGAAGTTTTTGGGAGCTGCCGGTAAGTATCCAGCCATAATAACCTTGTCCGGCACCGGGCTGGCCATAGCCGGAAGGCTTGCCCCTGAGCTTGGCGCAGAGATTTTTGTGCATCAGAGCGTGCCCGGAACCGGTGCAGGACAAAAATTTGCAGGGATCACAGAGTTGACAGGGAGGCTTTTCCAGAGGCAAAGGCCCCTGGTGTTTGTGGCCCCGGCCGGGGTGGCTGTCCGGGCCATTGCTCCGTATATCAGACACAAAAGCACTGATCCGGCAGCGGGGGTGGTGGATGTCCGGGCCAGGTGGGCGGTGAGCCTTTTGTCCGGACATGAGGGGGGAGCCAATGCTCTGGCCCTGAAAACAGCCAATATCCTGGGCTGTGAACCAGTGATTACCACCAGCAGCGAGGCTTGCAGGGATATTATTGCAGGGGTGGGCTGCAGGAAAGGGGCTGGTCATGAAGATATTGTATCAGCTGTACGCATGGGGCTTCAGCTTGTCGGCAAAGATCTGAACAGGGTCAGGATGCTGGCTTCGGCGGACATAAAGAAAAATGAGCCGGGGCTTGTAAAGGCAGCAGACAGTTTGAATCTTCCCCTTTATTTTATCAGTTCCTCAAGAATCAAAAATGCTCTTCTGCAGGTGGAGCCGTCCAGTCTGGTCATGGACAGGGTGGGCCTGCCCGGGGTGGCTGAACCCTGCGCCCTGCTCGGGGGGCACAACACTGAACTTATACTCAGGAAAACCATATGCAACGGCGTGACAGTGGCTCTGGCCCGGGAAAACTTTATATTGTGGGCATAGGTCCGGGACACCCCCTGGACCGGACTCTGCGGGCAGTCCAGGCCATAGAAGAGTCCCAGGTCCTGGTGGGGTATACCAGATATATTGAGCTGATTTCAGATCTTGCGGGAGACAGGCAGGTGGTGGCCACGGGCATGACAAGGGAGAAGGAGAGGTGTGCCAGGGCAGTGGAAGAGGCTCTGGCCGGCAGGACGGTCAGCCTGGTTTCTTCAGGAGACCCGGGCATATACGGCATGGCCGGGCTGGTTCTGGAAATGATTCAGGACCGGGGGGCAGAAATCGAAGTGGAAACAGTGCCCGGGGTCAGCGCTTCTCAGGCTGCGGCAGCAGCCCTGGGTGCTCCCTTGATGCTGGATTTTGCCTGCGTGAGTCTGTCGGATATACTGGTGGACTGGACAGAGATAGAAAAAAGACTGGAAGCCCTGGCCGAGGCTGATCTGGTGGTTGTGGTCTACAACCCCGGAAGCAGAAAAAGGACCTGGCAGATCAAGGAGGCTGTCCGGATTTTTCTGCAGCACAGGCCGGGAAACACCCTGGCCGGTCTGGTAAGAAACGCTTCCCTGCCGGATCAGGACATAATCCTGACCGATCTTGAACACCTGACTGATCAAAAGATGGATATGCGCACTGTGGTCATTATTGGCTCTTCCAGGAGCAGAATGGCCGGGGCACACCTGGTGACCAGCAGGGGGTATGACCTGTCCGGACCTGAAAACAAGAGATCAGGTTGAAGGGCAAAATCCATTCCTGCAGCCTCTTTTCCAGGAGCATGGTGTGTTTTTTGTGAGGGTCCGGGCAGTGGGTGCATGCAGACCGGACTGACCGGACCATCTGCTTGTCAGTTGTTTTCCTGCTGCCCGGACTGATATCCCAGAGGCAGTTTTTTGAATCTCCCTCCGTGGATGACCGGATCTCCTTCATATCCCAGCTTTTTGAAATCAATATAATTGGTGGCTCCGATGAGATCCTGCACATCCCTGCCTTTTTCAGCCATGGCCCTAAAGTCCGTGCCCTTTCTCACCAGCTGGTGCAGATCGATTTCCCTGCTGTCCTGATGGCAGCGCAGGCAGCCCTTCTCGTCCTTGAGGCTGTCGTGGCACTGGACGCAGGACAGGGCGTTTTCCTTGGGCATGATTTCATGGTTCAGCTTCCAGTACATATTGGTTCTGACCCATTTGTATTTGCCGCTGTAGTCAAGCCCTGCGGCCTCCATGCCTGCTGCAAAGGATTTCTGCCAGTCAAAATGTTTCCAGTAGGCACTGGTGTCATCCTTGTCCCTGGGAAACAGGTGAGGCACGATGAGATAGCCGTTTTTTGCATCAGCCGGCTGAATGCCGCGCATTATCTTGAACGGGGCGATTCTGGATTTGGGGTCGTTGAAATAACCCACTGGTTCGGTGATATTGGTTACTCCGTCCAGGTTGACTTGATCGCCCAGCAGAATACGTTTGGTGGTTCCGTTGGTCCAGGCGTACTCGGGTTTGGGGCTTTCCTCCCAGGCAAAGGTCCCTTTTTTGGGGCTGTAGGTGGCAAGGCCGTACTTGTCCTTTTCCGGACCCCGGTCATGGTTCCCGGCAGTGGACCAGTCCCAGAATACTTTGGTGGGCTGGCATTTGGAATAGACGGGAGCATGACAGGTGGTGCAGAGTATGTGTTGGGTATGCTGGTTCAGATGATAGTCCAGAAGCTGCTGTCCGTAATGGGGGGAATTTGTGTGGCAGTCTTCGCAGCTGCGGCTGCCTTCAGCCACAGGCACAGAAGAGCTGCGGCCCCATATCTGGTGGTTCTGGGTCTTGTGGCAGTCATGGCAGAGCATGTCATAGCCGCCCATGTGCACGTCGCATTCCCGATCAGGATAATAAAGCTGAGGTGACATGTCCGCATGCTTTACCGCGTCTGCCCCGCCTCCGGCCATGTGGCAGTCGCCGCAGGTTTTTCTGGACGGCATGCCGACATTTTCAGCCACATAAACCAGATCCACTTCAGGATCAGGCATGCCGGCCCCTGCAGGGGTTTTGCGGTATGTGTCAGTGGTGTCATGGCATACCAGGCAGTCTATCCTGCTTTGATCGGAAAAATCAAAAGAATCGTCTTTCCAGCCATAACCGCAGTGGCAAGATGTGCAACGAGCCTCGTTGCTTTGGATGGACATTCAGAAATTATTCACGGCATTGGTGGCTTTGCCGCAGGTATCCTCCTTGGTATGCTTGACTGTGTAGGGCGATGGTCCCCGCCAGAGCCAGTGTGCGGAATGAAGTATGTCCTGGCCCTGCTTGGCATGACAGCGAAGGCATTCTTCAGTTACTTCCCAGGGCCGGGGGTCAGATTCAAGTTTCACCAGTTCAGCATGGTCGGGAACGTTATGCCCGTGACATCCCAGGCAGTCCACAGGGCCCTGCTGCATTTCTTCGTGGCAGCCCATGCACTGCAGGTGATAGGCAGCCTTCAGACCTATCCGGTCCGGTTTTTCAGGATCAAAGGCCTTTTGATGGCAGGATGAGCAGGATACATTTTCAGGCAGGTCCGGATCAGCCGGGCGCAGATGATGGCATTTGGAGCAGTCTCCTTCCACCAGGGAGATATGCTTGCCATGCATGAAGCGCACAGGCTCATAATAGTCCTGATGTTCATCCTTGATTATGGGGCTGTCCAGAAGAAAAAAGGTATGCCTGACATCCCTGATGCCGATGTTTTTGTCCAGCAGGCTCTTTCTTCTTTCATAAGGGCTTTCATCCAGGACCCTGGTGATTAGTTCAGGGACCTCATGAGCCTTTTCCCTGGCCTTGATAATATCCACTGGGTTGAATTCCTCTCTGGTGGGAACAGAAATCACGTGCTCAGCACCGGAAGCAGTAATGACTGGAGCGGCGATAAACAGGGCCAGCAGTATACAGATAATACCCGGGGTTTTCATTGGGCCACCTCCTTTTTTCCGGCAGAGAGCACAGGCAGAAAGGTTACCCCTGCCCGGTAGAGAAACATGATGGAGGCTATAAAGCCTGCGGTTACCAGCAGTTCGGCAAATGAGGGAAAGTAGGGACCGGTGGACACAGGCGGGGTATAGCCGATTAAAAATACATTGACCCGGTTCAGGACCACACCGCCCACCACCATGCAGGATACAGCAAAAAGCCATCCCCTGGAAGACCTGATCCTGGGGCTTAGCAGCAGAAGCCAGGGAACCAGGGCCCCCAGACCGAATTCCAAGAGAAAAGAATTGCTCTGGGAATTTCCCTGAAGCAGGTAGGCATATGTACCCCTGAAGAGCATGTCACCGGTTTTGACTGCAATGTACAGCCCCAGAAAAAGGATGATCAGCCTGGACAGGGGAGTGAGCACATTCATTTCAGATTCCAGTCCAAGGGATCTGGTGGCCAGGCTGGTTTCAAAAATGACCATGGCATAGCCCACTGAAATGGCGGACATGAGAAACATGAGGGGCAAAATGGGAGTATACCACAGAGGGTGCAGTTTTGTGGGTGCGATGAGCATCAGGGTGCCCAGGCTGGACTGGTGCATGAAGGACAGGACCACTCCCAGGATAATCAGCACAGACATGATCTTGTGGCTGAATCTGCCCAGAAGACCGAGGATCCTGATCTTCTGTCCGTACTTTTCCGCAGCTATGGGAATAAATTCCAGCCAGAGCACCGTCAAATAGGTCATGACGCACATGGCCACTTCAAACAGGGCAGAAGTGTGATTCTGAAAAAAGATGGGCTTCCACACGGCCCAGGGGCGGCCGATGTCCACCACCACGCCCAGGGCCACAAAAGTATATCCCAGGGCTGCAGTGAGCAGGGCCGGTCTGGTGATGGGCTCAAACCTGTGTCCCCCGAAAATATGAGCCAGGGCCGCGGTGCTGAAGCCTCCGGCGGCCAGGGCCACGCCGGTGGCCACGTCAATGCCGATCCAGATGCCCCAGGGATAGGCGTTGCTCAGGTTGGTGGCATAGCCCAGCCCGGCTGTGAGTCTGGCCGCCAGAGCCACGGCCCCGGCAGCCATGAAACAGGCCAGTACAATTACTCCTGGAGTCCAGAATCTGGTCTGGATGGGATGGGGACTGTGCTTATGAGTCATTATCCACCTCCGATTTTTTGTCTTTGCGTTCATTATAGGATTTAACACCCCATAAAATGCTGAACAGGGCTATGGGAGACCAGAGATAGCTGAACAGTGTACTCTGAATGGTTTCGGTCAGAGCGGGCAGGGGGGTCTCAGGGACCTTGAAAAAGCCCATGTCTTCAAAAGGAGCCGGGCCGATATACAGCCAGTTGGTACCCCCGGCTTCATGCTCGCCGTAAATATGATTAAAATACTTGACCGGATCAGAACTGATTCTTTTTCTGGCCAGTTCCAGGATCATGGATCTTCTGCCGAAGGTTATGGCTTCCACCGGACAGATCTCTGCGCACCCGGGTTTCTGGCCTTCCTGAAGACGCTCAAAGCAAAAAGTGCACTTCATGACTCTGGGAGTCAGGGGCTTATGATACTCATAGGCCGGGATCTGAAACGGACAGGCCACCATGCAGTATCTGCAGCCGATGCATTTGGCAGGGTCATAGTAAACAGCTCCGTTTTCCATCCTTTTCAGGGCTCCGGTGATGCAGGCTGAAGCACAGGCAGGTTCCCGGCAGTGCATGCACTGGATTTTGACATGAACCGGAATCAGCTGGTTGTGTTCATCCACCTTGCCAGGATAGTAGCGATTGACCACTGTATAGGCCTTTTCATCCGGCCTGCGTTTTTGATCCAGGATCCTCATGTCTGTAAACAGCTCATCAGGTTCGGGCAGGTGGTTGACTTTGTTGCAGGCCTGTTCGCATCTGCGGCAGCCTGTGCAGCGGGTCAGATCCACCAGGCAGCCCAGAGGATCTTCAGGCGCCTTGTGGCGGCTGGCCCTGGCCGGACCAGCTGCTGTGGTCAGGGCCGAGGCCCCCATGGTGGAGAAGAAGAAACGGCGAGAAATTTTCATGGTTTTCCCCCTGATTTTCAGGTCAGACATGCTTTGCACAATAAATCAAAAGGATTGCCCTCAGGCATTGGCAATTTTTTAATAGACCCTTAAAACGTTTTCATTATCTCAGGCAGAAATTTATCAGGTGGTTAGCCCAAAAATTTGAAGGTGTAAATGGTTTTTTCCAATTTATCGCCTTGTTATTCCAGGTTATTGATAATATTAATCTTACTGTGGAAGATAAGTGAAAATATTTTATAGAAGCTAAAATAAGTATGATTAAGGGGGATGTATCCAGGTAAAATTCTTTGCATGCCCAGGGCTGAATTTTTGATGACAAGGAGATATTGATTACACTGAGAATGTGGTTGTAAAAATCTGAAAAATGAAGCATTTTGAAATCAATGAATTTCAAAGCAAAAGTCCTGGTTCTGGGTGGAACATCTGAATCAGTGCAGGCGGCTTCTTTGCTGGCAGGTTCAGGAGCAAGGGTAATCCTCAGCCGGGCCACTGATTTGCAGCAGGAGATTCCTGACCTGCCCGGGCTGGGCATTATCTGCGGCAGGCTGGATCAAAGGGGTTTGAAAAAAGTCATGGCTGACCAGAATCCTTCAGCAGTGGTGGACTGCACTCATCCCTTTGCAGAAAAGATTTCTGAAAATGCCTGGAAGGTTTGTACCAGTCTGGGGGTGCCTTTTTTTGTTTATGACCGGCCGGCCACCCAGGAAGCAGACTGTGATCTGATCCGGGTCAGGGACCATGCCCGGGCCGCAGCAGAGGCTTTTTCCTTTTGCCGGGCGGTCCTGCTGACCATTGGCACCAGAAATCTGCCGGTATATATGCAGCAGGCCGGGCAGGCCCGGGCCAGGGTCTGCGCCAGACTGCTTCCAGGCCCGGCTTCCCTGGCTAAGGGGGTTGAGGCCGGGCTTGACCCGCAGGACGTGATCCAGGCCAGAGGCCCGTTCACAGTCCAGGAGAACATGGCTCATCTGAGGCAGACCAGGGTCAGGTGTCTGGTCACCAAGGACAGCGGCAGGGCCGGCGGGGTGCCTGAGAAACTGGAAGCTGCCGGGCGCCTGGGGGTAAGGGTGATCATGGTCAACAGACCTGTCCGGCCTGGAAATAATATTTTCAACAATGTGCATGAGCTGGTACAGGATGTTCTGCTGAAGATTAGCAGCAGAACAGACCTTATGCAGAATAAACAAGAGGGGAAAATTTATGAATGAACAGCACACAATATGGAAGGATCTGGAAACCATCAGACAGAACAAGCCCCTGGTGCTTAATGTCACCAATGTTGTGGTCACCAACATCACAGCCAATGTTCTCCTGGCCCTGGGGGCTTCGCCGGCCATGTCCGTTTCCAGGGAAGATATTGCTGATCTGACCCCCTTGGCCGGGGCTCTGGTCCTGAATATGGGCACTCCTGACCAGGAACAGATCAAAACCATGGAACAGGGGGCGGAAAAAGCAGTGGAACATTCAGTCCCTGTGGTCCTTGATCCGGTAGGGGCCGGGGCCAGCAGGATCAGAACTGAAACTCCTCTGGCTTTTTTGAAACAGGGATGGGTAAACATTCTGCGGGGCAATGCTTCGGAGATCATGGCCCTGGCGGGTTCTTCTGACCGGCCCAGGGGAGTGGACAGCCTGCACGGCTCTGATCAGGCGCTTTCGGCTGCCCTGCACCTGACCCGGGACTATGGCTGTGTGGTGTGCGTCAGCGGAGAACAGGACCTGGTGGTCAGCAGGGATAAAATCATGCGCATCAGCAACGGCCACGCCATGATGACCCTGGTCACAGGCATGGGCTGTTCCAGTACCTGTCTCATAGCCGCTTTTGCCGCGGTAAACAGGGATTTTTTCCAGGCTGCGGCAGGAGGAATGGCAATAATGGGCATAAGCGGCCAGAAAGCAGCAAGTCAGGCCCAAGGCCCGGGCAGTCTGCAGGTGCATTTTCTGGATGGACTGTATAATTTTGAACAAAATGATCTGCAAAAGCTTCAGGTGCAGTACCAGACCTGAGTTTTGTGCAGCATAAATAACAGTTAAGCCCTTTTTAAGGAAAGCAGGGCACCCCAGTGCCTGTTTTTTCGCTGATGCGAACACAGCCTTAAAAAAAGCGCTGGGAGAGCCAGTCCCCCCTGCCAGGTTCAAACGGCTAAACTGTTACCAGCATCAGAAAACCATAAAGCGAGGTGGAAATGTTTTTAAAAAAAGTTGAATCTGAAGGCTTGGCTCATTATTCTTATATTATTGGACAAGGGCGTCAGGCAGCGGTGATAGACCCCAGGCGGGACTGCCAGGTATACCTGGATCTGGCCATGGAGCAGGGATTCAGGATTACCCATATTTTCGAGACCCACCGCAATGAGGACTATGTCATCGGCTCCCTGCCCCTGGCTGAACTGACCGGAGCACAGATTTTTCACGGAGAAGAGCTCCCCTTTGCCTACGGAAAAACCGCCCGGGAAGGGGATGTCTTTGAGCTGGGCAATGTCCGGCTCAAGTGCCTGAAGACTCCCGGACATACCTTTGAAAGCATATCCCTGGCTGTTTATGACAGTGCATACGGCATCCATGCGGCTGGAGTCTTTACCGGGGATGTGCTGTTTGTGGGGGATGTGGGCCGGACGGATTTTTTCCCGGGCCGGGAACGGGAAACAGCCGGGCTGCTTTATGACAGCATATTTGAAAAGCTTCTGCCCCTGGGAGATCAGGCGGTTATTTTTCCGGCCCACGGGGCTGGTTCCGTCTGCGGGGCAGGCATGGCCCAGCGCCGGTTCTCCACCATTGGTTTTGAAAGGCTGAACAACCCTCTTCTCCAGTTCAGATCCAGAGAAGATTTTATTGAGCACAAGATTCAGGAGGAGCATGCCAGGCCGCCTTATTTCTCCAGAATGGAGGAATACAATCTCAACGGACCGCCGGCTGTGAACAGTGCCGGCCGCCTGGATCCCCTGGACGCGGATGAGTTTGATAAGGCCATTCAGGAAGGCTGCCAGGTCCTGGACATCAGAAGCGCCCAGGCCTTTGCCGGGGTGCATATCCCGGGCAGTCTGTCCATCCCTCTGGACATGGTTCCCCTTTACGCAGGCTGGTTTCTGGATATGGACAGGGATGTTCTGCTGGTTTCGGAAGGACTGGATGAGGTGGAATCTGCAGGAACATACCTCATGCGCATCGGGTTTGATGCTGTGCGGGGATATCTGCATGGCGGGGTGAGCAAATGGGAGGTCCAGGGCAAATACTTTGACACTGTCCCAGCGATCTACGCCGGGACCATCCAGACCAGGATCTCTGAAAAGCAGGCCTTTACCCTGCTGGATATCAGAAGCCGGCATGAATTTACCCGGGAGCATCTGCCTGGAGCTCAAAATATTTTTCTGGGAGACCTGCCCCAGAGGCTGAATGAAATCGGCCCGGACCGGCCGGTGACCACATTTTGCGGCAGCGGACAGCGGGCCATGATTGCAGCCTCAATTCTTTTAAAACATGGTTTCAAGGAGGTGGAAAACTGTTTTGGGTCGCTTCAGGCCTGCGCTGGCGGGGTTTGTGAACTGATCAGTTCTTAAACACCGGTCAGGCTGGGCAATCTGGTTTCTGTCCAAAGACAAAACCTGGTTTCAGGTCTTCCGGTCTGAAGCATTAGCCCTGGGCAAGTATCAGGCTGATCAGGCATGGGCCGGGCCTGAGTCAATGTTTTAAAAAAACGCGGTTCAGCAGTGCCTTGTGCACGGACCTGTTTCCGGGCCCAAAGGGGGCCATGAACCTTAATAATCCTGGAGGTGGATTATGAAAAAGATGTTACTGGCCATGGCCGCGGCTTTGATTCTGGCCTGTCAGGCTGGACTGATCCTGGCAGAGGTGCAGGGCAATACCCGCAAGGGTGAGCATCTGTTCAAGCAGAACTGCATGCCATGTCACATGGAGAATGCTGTGGGGGATGAACCGGCCCATTATCTTGGACCGGATGCCAAAACCCAGGAAGCCTGGAAGGAGGTCTTTGCAGACAAGGAAAAGCTGCACTGTTTCCACTACTGGAAGGACCTTTCTCAAGAGGACCTGCAGGATATTCATGCCTATCTGGACTGTGGGGCCTCTGACTCGGACGCTCCGGAAAAGTGCGGCCAGAAATCAAGCTATTATTAATCAGTCTGTAACTGTAAGGTTTGAAGCCTTTAGAAAGCCCGATCCTTTGTTTGGTAACCGTTCAGGGGGCGCGGAAACCGGCATGGGGACAGTCCCCGCAAGCCAATTGATGCAGCTGATTAAAACTTAGCCGGCGCAGGAAATCAGGGCACCAGTTCAGTTAGTACAAAGCCGAGGGACAGTCACCATACGTGGGGCGCAGGCAACCGCCGTTTAGACCCCCTGAATGGCTGCGCTGTTTGTGCAGCAAAGATCATGGTTAAGGGATTCTCTGGGCCGGGGAAGTCATTTTATGACCGCCCGGCCAGGGCTTTCTCCAGGGCCATGCATATTTCCAGCAGCCGGGATTCATGGCCGGCCGGGCAATGCAGCTGCAGGCCCACCGGCAGGCCGCTGTTTTGCAGGGGTATGCTGGCCGCGCACAGGTTATAGGCATTGCCGGGCCTTGTATTCTGCAGGGACCGGGCAGTGAATGATCCAGCGGCTTCTGGAGTCAGACAGTCAGCCACAGGCATGGGGAGCAGGGGGGTTGTCGGGGAAAGGAATCCATCCAGCCCCTTTAAATGGGCCGCACCAAGAAGACCAAGCCGGTGATAACGGCGGACAAGGGATATATATTGGGGGGCTGGGATGTTTGCAGCCATATCCAGCCGGGCCGCAGTCACCGGGTCGATATTGTCGCGCTCCTTGAGATAGTAATCCCGGCCCAGGGTGGCCAAAAGATCAGAGGGAAGCATGGTGCTGAAAATATCCTTGATCCCGCCGGCCTCGGGCAGTTCAAAAGGAACGAGAAGCGCCCCTTTGTCCCGGATTTGGCCCAGGGCCTTGTCAACGGCCCGGGCCACCTGAGGGTCCAGGTCCTGGAGAAAGGGCTCTGTGGGGATGCCCAGGCTGGGGCCCTT
>CAZHCY010000047.1:0-11549 GCA_964531185.1 uncultured Desulfovibrionales bacterium
TACCTGCTGCTGATCGCAGCCGGTAAAGGCCTTCCGCTGACCCGGAGGGGAAGAGCAGGGAAGAAGATAAAAAAAGTATTTCCCCGCAGGGGATCAGCCTTGCGGCCGGCGATAAGCCGGGCGCAAGATTCGTGAAGATTCGTGGATGAAATATTCTTTAATCAGGGACGAGGGATATCCAAATGATGGAAAGAAGAATGAAGAGAGAAGAAGGGAAGATTCGTGGATGAAATATTTTTTTAAAGAGGAAAGAGTCTTATCCACAGGTTAAAACAAGAATGTTTAATTGCTTTAGCAGGGAAAGATAATTGCGGGACAGATTGCTGAATCTTTTTTTTACGTCAGATATTACTCTGTTTGTTGAAACAGACAGGGTGACAGTGCATAAACAGCGTACCGGAGTAGGCGCCAGGTTTTCCAGAACTGTGGTGCAGCAATTTGACTACAGAACTCTGGATGATTTGCCCAGGATCTTCAGGCAGGCCAAATCCATTTTCAATGTCCAGCCATCGGATCGCTGGTTTTTGGGACTGCCCCTCAAGTATTTTACCTTGGTTAATTTTTCTCTTCCTGGTGCTGCTCAGGAAAATCTGGAAGACGCTGTCCGTTTTGCTCTGACCAGGCATGTACCCTTTGACCTGGATAGATCCAGGATCAATTTTCAAAAGCATGAGCAGGATGATTACCTGGACATATCCGCGGTAATCATTCCTAAGGATTCCCTTAAACCTTTTCTGCACAGGGCATCTGCCGAAGAAATCACCTTTCACAGTGTTTTTCCCTCCATTCTTAACCTGGCCATGCACAATGGAGACGGGCTCTATCTTTATCAGGGAGGAGAATATTCCGAGGCCCTTGTATTTCAGAGCGGCAGAGTCCTGATGCAGACCTGGGCTGTGGACTCATCAGGCAGTGAGCATTTTCTTGAAGAAACCAGCCGGTTGATGGCCAATCTGCCCGAATCACCCGGCAGATTGTATGTTCTGCAGTCCAGGCTGGGCATGGATCAGCTGGCTTCCAGGCTGAACATCAGTCCAGAGGAAGTTATCAGGCTGGAATCAGGGGATAACCAGGATATTGCTCCAGAGAATAAAGCACAGGGTTATGAAATTCCCCTCCTGCCCAGGACGATAATCCGTCGGCAGGCCATGGCCAGGTATATTCTTTACGGAGCGATTGTCTTTTTTGGGCTTAGTATTCTTGCTTTGCCCTTTGCAAAACTGGCCGGCCAGAAAAGGCATCTGACCAAAATAGAAAATCAGGTGCGCAAGATGCGGGCCAATGCTGAGGAGCTCACCAGGCTCAGGGAAGAGAGCAGGCAGATCATGGAAAGCATTGAATCCATGGCTGAAATGCGCAGTTCCTATCCCTCGGTGGTGAATATTCTCAGGGGGCTGACTGAAGCTGTGCCGGAAAACGCCTGGGTAATATCCCTCAGGTATTCTGACAGGGGTTTGATTATCCAGGGGGAGGCCGAATCCTCCTCCTCAGTTATAGAAGCCCTGGAAAATTCTCCCATGTTCAGAGAGGTCCGGCTCAGTTCTCCAGTTACCAGGTCCGGGTCCAGAGAGAAATTCACCCTTGAGGCTGAGGTGGTTATATGATGCAGTCCATGAAAACCAGCCTGAAGACCTTCATGCAGTCGGTTCTGCGTTCTGGAAGCAATAATACCAGGATGGTGCTGGTAACAGTGATGCTTGTCCTTCTGGTTATAGTGGCTGCCAGGTGGGGAATGAGCATGTATGAGCGCTATACAGCAAATCTCCAGAATCAGATAGATGTGCAGACTACCCGCTATATGAGCCTGAGCAGGCTGCTGTCGGATGCGGACAGGTATCATCAGGAACATGCCACCCTGGTGAAATTCAAGGATGAAGCCCTGGACAAAGGCATGATAACCGGATCCACCCCGGCCATGGCCGAAGCGCAGCTGCAGAATATGGTGGATACCCTGGCCGAAGAGGCCGGGCTTTCTGTGTTGAGCATGCGAATGCTTCCCCGAACCAGCCAGGGCGAAATTACAAATTTGAAAATTGGAATCAATTGCCGCGGGGAAATAGGCGCGATAAAAGAGTTTCTGAAGAGCATTTCATCAGGAGAAAAGTATCTGTTTGTGGATCAGGTCCAGATTCAAGTGCTGAACCGAAGACAACACAGGTACTATAACTTCAACGCTGAGATCATTGCCTGGACTGAATCATGACCAAGAATACCATCAAGGCCCTGAAAGGCCCCCGTTTTTTTCTGGCCCTGTTTTTTGTGCTCCTGGGGCTGATGGCCCTGGGACTGAATTTTAGAGGGTATAAACAGTTTTCTCAGAAGGACATCAGCACATATCAAGCAGGAAACGGCCAGGAACAGGCCGTGACCATGCAGGAACTGAGGCCCCTTATGGAAACCTCTGCTGGGTCTTCTGCAAAAGATTATGAGATCGTAGTGGAAAAAAATCTTTTTTCCCCTGAGAGGAAGGCCTGGAAACCACCTGAAGAAAAGAAGGAAGAAAATGCTCAGCCGGTTTCTTCAGCACAAAGGGTTAATGAAAGGGAATTCAGGCTTTACGGCGTAACCTTTGCAGATGAGGAAAAGCTTGCACTGGTTTATTATCAGAGACTTCCTGAAAATTCCAGACAGCGCATGGTCAGCGAGGGCCAGGCTGTTTACAGTGAAAGAGACGGCGGCGACCAGGTCTTCAAAGTTGTCAGCATAGAACCGGAGTCTGTAACCATAGAAGCCGGCGGAGACACTTTTGACGTGGGTCTGTTCAGCCATGCCAGAAGGGAAGTCCGAAGTCAGCCAGATGGGGGTATGGCTATTTCCCTGGGCGGGGCAGGCCAGGACTCAGGGCAGACTGTGTCCACCGGACAAACAGTGCCTGGTCCGGGGCCGACCGGAAGCCCTCCCCCGGACAATCCGGATTCTGCTTCGGCTGGTCAAGGGGGATCTGAGGTTTCCAAAGGCCAAGACCCGGATGCTGACTCAGAAGATGGACAGGATTCCAAGCCGGCCAATCTTCCGGAACTTTTGAAAAAAATGATGGAAAAATCTGCTGATAAGAATAAATCTGGCTCAAATGAGGATATGGAGAAAAAAGTTCAGGAAGGCAGCATGCGCAGGATAGATACTCCTTTTGGCCCCATTTACAGGCCGAATGAGTGATGTTTTCCAACTGCACAAGTCAGCCAAAAAACAAGCGCCGGGGTGCCTTGCTTTCCTTAAAAAGGGCTAAACTGTTACCTGCCCTTCATTCAGGTTTCAGCCATTAACCGGGGTGGATGTTATGGTCAGGGTTCTGATATTGTTTACCTTGAGCAGGGTCTGCTCCTGATGCAGACAATAATCTTCAGATAAAGAAAAAGTCAGGATAAAAAAGGACTGGTTAATGAAAAAATTCGGCATACTCATACTGTTTCTGTTCTGTACCTCCTGTGCCGGAATGAATGCCGGAGGCAAAAAGGAGGATTTTTTCCAGGTGGATATTCCTGAAAAATCCGAAAGAAAGGGGGTTGCCCAGACGGAACAGGTCCAGGAAATCAGAGAAGAGAGCCGGTCATATGATGCAGGAGAGCTTAATGACAGGCTGCAGGAAATCATTTCTGAATCATCTCTTGCCCATGACAAAGGGGTGTATCAGCCTGATGAGGCAGAAGACGGGGACAAAAAGGACCTGTCCTTCAGTTTTTATGATGCGGATCTGGTGGAAGTAATCCGGGTGTTCATGAAGCTTCTGGAAGAAGATTACATGGTCCATCCTGATGTGTCCGGCCGGGTCAGCCTTTTTGTGGAGGATAATTTTACTCCGGAACAGCTTATGGATCTTCTGTCCGGGGTGCTGATGATGAACGGCATGGCCATGGTGAAAAAGGACAAGGTCTGGGAAATCATGCCCCAGTCCAAGGTGCCCAGGTTTGTGGGCCGGGAAGAAATAATAGCCCCGGATGCGGACAAAACTCCTGGGCGGGGTCAGATAATTCAGGGATACAGGCTTGAGTTCATTGCGGCTTCCGAGATGATCAATATTCTTAAACCCTACCTGTCTCAGAATGCTCAGGTCTATGCCCATGAATCCAAAGGAGTGATGCTGGTCTCAGATTATCCCCACAATCTGGAAAAGATCACAGAACTTGTAAATCTGTTTGATGAAAGCGTGTTTGCCGATGTTCAGGCCAGGGTTTTTCCCCTGCGTTATATTGATGCGGAAAAAGCGGCAGAACAGCTGGAAGGGATCGCCGGCAACTTCGGCCTGGAAAACCAGGAAGTGGGGCCCAGGGCCAGAGTGTCCTTCATGGCCCTGGAGAGACTGAATATGGTCCTGGCTGTTACCCGCAGCAGCCAGGTCATGGAGTTTGTCAGTACCTGGGTGGAAGGCCTGGACCAGGAACTGCCCGAGTCCATGACCGGCACCAGGCAGGAAAGCATTCATGTTTATTATGTCCAGTATGGAGATGCTGATGAGATAGTTGAATCCTTAAGGGGAGTTTTTGAAGAGGGATATGAAAAGGACAATGAAACGGAAAAGGTGCCTGACCGCCCTGATGAAAGTCCAGCACCGGACGGAGAAAATAACGGCGGTTCATCTGCAGAGAATTCAGTCAGCGGGGAGTTGACCGGTCCGGTGGTTTTTAACGTGGACAAGACCACAAACGCCATTATCACCAGATGCAACTCTGTGGATTATCCCAGTGTTTTGTCAGTGATAGAAAAGCTTGATCTTTACCCCAAACAGGTGCTCATAGAAGTTGTCATAGCCGAAGTAAGGCTGACGGAAAACAACAAGATGGGGGTTGACTGGCAGTATATCCTGAGCCTTGGCAACGAACTGGACGGAGAAGTGTCTTTTGTGCCGTCAGCGGACTCCATCCCCGGCAGCGGAGGTGTTTTTGTCCTGGAGAGCGCCACCAGGCTCAAGTCAGCCCTGTACGCTTCCCTGGATGACAGCAACCTGCAGATTCTTTCCACACCCACCCTTCTGGCTTCAGACAACAAGCCGGCCACCATCAATATTGGAGATCAGGTGCCCTATCCAACATCCACCAGACAGCGGCTGGATGATACTGACGATACCGAAGTCGTAGACACCACCATCCAGTACAGGGATACAGGCATAATCCTCAAGGTTACTCCCAAGATCAACAAGCATGGCATGGTCAGAATGGAAATCGAACAGGAAGTGAGCAGTCTGACCAAAACCAGAGTGGAAGGGATCAACGCTCCGGTTATCAATACCAGGCTGGCTGAAACCGCCCTGGCTGTAAATGACCAGCAGACCATAGTCATTGCCGGACTCATGGAACAGCAGCGCTCCAGAGGCTATTCCGGAGTGCCCGGGCTTGGAAAAATCCCAGGGATCAAGCATCTTTTCGGGACTTCCAGCTATGAATACGAAAATACAGAACTGCTGGTATTCATCACCCCTCATGTTATTGCCAGTCAAGAGGATTCAGGGTTTCTGACCAGAAATTTTCTGACCAAACTGCAAGAACTCAAAAAGGAAATGAAGTAGAAGGTATCCATGGCCAGCTTAGTGGATCTGATGATCCAGAACAATCTTATTACCCGTAAGGACTACGAGCGGGTAGCCGGGGCCGGAACCAGGGAAGAGCCTTTTTACAGGCTGGCGGTCAGGTCTGGTCTGGTTTCTGAGGATGATTATCTGGGTCTGCTTCACAAGGCCTATGGATACCAGCTCATGGAAGAACTTCCGGAAAATTATTCTCCAGAGCCGTTTGCTCATATTTCCACAGCCTTTATGGATGAACACAGCCTTCTGCTCCTGGAGGCTGATGATGAACAGGTCCGGGTGATTCTCAACGATCCCTTTGATTATCTGGTCCTGGACACCCTGAAAAAGATGTTTCCCGGCCGCAGGATCAGCATACTGCTGTCCAGAAAGGAAAAGATCAGCCAGTGGCTGGGAATCTACTTTCATGGCCAGGAAACCGGAACCGGAGAGGCGGAAGAAGAGGAACCCTCGGAGTCTGATTATGCCTTTGAAGACCTTGAACACCTCAAGGATCTGGCCTCTGAAGCGCCGGTAATCAAAAAGGTCAACCAGATGCTTACCAGTGCTGTGGAAGAAAGAGCCAGCGATATCCATATCGAGCCTTTTGAGGATCGGCTGCTTATCAGATTTCGGCAGGACGGCCTGCTGCATGAACATCTGGCGCTGCCTCCCTACATGCAGCAGGCCGTGACCACCAGGCTGAAAATCATGGCCAGGCTGGACATTGCAGAAAGACGCATCCCCCAGGACGGAAGGATTAAGACCAAAATAGCGGGCAAGGATATTGACATCAGGGTTTCCTGCCTGCCCACGGTATACGGGGAAAGTGTGGTCATGCGCCTGCTGGACAGAACAAGTACCTCGTTTTCCCTGGAAAAGCTGGGTTTTCCGGAAAGGGAATACCAGCTGTTTCAGGATCTGATTCATTCGCCTTACGGAATTATTCTGGTCACCGGACCTACAGGCAGCGGCAAGACCACCACCCTTTATTCAGCCCTGAACACCATCAATTCCATAGACAAGAAAATCATTACCATTGAAGATCCTGTGGAATATGAACTGGACGGGATCAACCAGATTCATGTCAATCCCAGGGCCGGTCTGACCTTTGCCGCTGGTCTGCGCTCCATTGTCCGTCAGGATCCGGATATAATCCTGATCGGTGAAATCAGAGACAAGGAAACAGCGGATATTGCCATCCAGTCCGCCCTGACCGGGCATCTGGTTTTTTCCACTCTGCATACCAATGACGCGGCCGGAGCCATATCCAGGCTCATTGAAATCGGAGTGGAGGATTACCTGCTGGCCTCGTCCATGATTGGAATAATGGCCCAGAGACTGGTGCGCATACTTTGTCCGGAATGCAAGAAAAAATTTTTGCCGGATGAAGTAATAGTCAATAAGTACAACCTTCGATTCAACGGCCGGCCAAAAGAGATTTATCAGCCCTCCGGGTGCCGCAGGTGCGGCTTTTCCGGATACAGCGGACGCATAGCCATTTTTGAGCTTATGATCATCAATGACGAGATCCGGGAGATGATCCTGCAGAATAAAAGCGTGGTGGCCATCAGAAATAAGGGCATTGAGCAGGGCATGACCCTGCTGCGTCATGACGGATGGAGCAAGGTGGTGGAAGGGACCACTTCCATAGAAGAAGTGCTCAGGGTCACCGGTCAGTAAGGTGTGGGCTGAAAAGTTATGAATATGCTGCAGGTCGTTTGGAATGCATAATGAGCCGGTCAGCGAGATATTTTCACGTTGCGGCCTGGATCTGGCTTTTGATTGCCTGGATTCTTCATCAGCCGTCACCTGCTGAAAATGCTTCTGATCATACCAGGGAAGGTTTTCACGCTGCCATTCTTGTTTCCAGACATATCCGGCCTTATATGGAAGCCCTGGAGGGACTGAGCCAGGGACTGACAGATACTGATGAGCTGTCTCATGAGGTTCACATTCTGGATAAGTACGACCTGGAACACCAGGAACTGACCAGCAGTGAAATCGCCGGCAGCCGTCCAGACCTTTTGATCTCCATAGGCCCTGAAGCCACCTCCCTGGCCTGGGATCTCTCTGCTGAGCTGCAAGTGCCAGTCATATATTCCATGGTTCTTAATCCGGAAGACCTGGGCCGGGCCGGGCCCGGATCCCGGGGCTGCGGAATAAGCCTGAATATCCCTCCTGAAATTCAACTTGAAAAGATAACCAGCGTCCTGCCCGGGGTCAGGCGTCTGGGCGTGCTTTTTGATCCAGCAATAAATTCCGCCCGGATCAGGGCCATACAGGACCAGGCCGCTTCTCATGCAGTTCAGGTAGTGCCTCTATCGGTTGAATCAGCCGGTGCATTGCCAGGGGTGCTGGAGCAGGGCCTGGGCATGGTGGACGCCCTCTGGCTGATACCCGATGAAACAGTCATCTCCCAGGCCCTGGTGAAATATATCATCAGGGAGGGGATATACCAGGGCATTCCTTCCATAGGATACAACCGTTTTTTTTATGATTCCGGGGCGGCTGCGGCCTTTGTCCTGGATTTTCATGAAATAGGGCAGCAGACAGCGCATATGGCCAGAGAATGGCTGGTCAGCGGTAACTGTATCCGGATGATTCCAAGTTTTGAAGTGCTGGTGAATACCAGGGTCCTGGACAAAATGGATCTTTACTTGGGAGAAGAGAGACCATGAAGAGTCCGGGGTTTCATTTCCGGCTTCTGGCCACTGCCTTTGTGCTCATTGGCGGGGCTGTCTCCATTATGGGCTATCTGGGCCTGGATATGACCCATGGCTATATCCGGGACAGGTTTGAGGAAAGAAACCAGGTCCTGGCCGGATATCTGGCCAGAAATGCTGAACTGGGCATACTTATCCAGGACCGGACAATGCTTGAAAGACTTTGCAGCAGCATGGTTTCGGAACCGGAAGTGGTGGGAGCTGAAATATTTGATGACAATCAAAGGTCTTTAAGTTCGGTGTTTGAGGACCGGCTGGGAGAATTCAGCGTGGCCTGGGCGGAAGTATTTTCCAGAGGCGTTGGCGATGCAGGATTGCGGGAAACAGTTAATAATCCTCCCAGTCCGGACAGGATCATAGGCAGCGTGGCGGTCTATTTCAGCCTGAATGAAATTCAGGCCACAGAACAGAGGCTGACCAGGACTTTTGCCCTGCTGTCAATTCTGGTGGCTGCTTTGACCATAGCTGTATTTTATTTTATTTCCCGCTCCCTGGTAAATCCGGTGAACAGGCTGGCCAGGGCTGCTTCCAGCATAGCTGCAGGCAGGCGGGACCTGCGGGCAGTGCCTGATAAAATCCCTGAGACCAGGGAGCTGGCCATGGCATTTAATTCCATGCTTGATGCCCTGGAAGGAAACGCCAGGCAAATGGAAAAACTGTATGAGGACATGGCCAGACAGAAGACCATGGCTGAACTGGGCAAATTCGCCATGCTCATAGCTCATGAAGTAAAAAATCCTCTGGGCATCATCAAAAGCTCAGTGGATCTGCTCAAGGATGAAGCTGGTTTAAAGGATGACCATTCCCTGATCTTTTATATTGAGGATGAGATCAGAAGGATCAGCAGGCTGCTGGAAGATTTTCTGTCCTTTTCCAGGCCATCCAACCCCAATCTTGAGGATTCCGACCTGAATGCCCTTATCAGGGAGTGTGTGCAGCGTTTTGAAGTTGAGCAGAAAAGCGGGCCCATAGAGGTGGTATCCCAGGTTGATCCAGGGCAGGTCAGGGTCCCGGCTGATATGGACCTTATGTCCAAAGCTGTCTATAATCTTTTGAAAAACGCAGCAGAAGCCAATGAGCAGGCAGGAAAGATCTTTGTCAGAACTGGGATGGACAATGGGAACTGGTTTGTGGAAGTGGAAGACCAGGGCCCGGGCATTCCTCTGCGTATGGAGGAAAAAATATTTGAGCCTTTTGTCACCACCAAGAGCCGGGGCAGCGGTCTGGGGCGGGCCTTTACCACGTAAGTCATGCAGTCCCACGGCGGGATTGTCCGCGGTTACAATAAAGAGGAAGGCGGGGCTGTGTTCAGGATGGAGATGGGAGTGGAGAATGGGCCGGAGGGAATGAGGAATGATGAATGATGAATGATGAATGATGAATGAGGGAGAAGCATAGGGCGTGGAGCAGAGGGCATGGGGCGAAGAGAATGATGAATGATGAATGAAGAATGATGAATGAGGGAGAAGTATGAGGCAGAGGGCATGGGGCGAAGAGAATGATGAATGCGGAATGATGAATGAGGCATGAGGCATGAGGAAGAAGAGATTTATCCACGAATCTGCACGAATCTGCACGAATCTGCACGAATCTGCACGAATCTGCACGAATTAAGAAGAAGAAATAAGAAAGAAGAAGGGAATTTTATTGTCCGCTGATCGCGGACAATAAAGGGTTCATCCGCTGGCGCGGAGGGGCGGATATGCTTTGAGCTATGAGTTAATATTTTGCGTCAAACGCGATTTGTAAAGATTGCCTTGTAGAGAAAAAGTATACGGATCGAAGGAAGAGAAAAGAAGGGGCCACCAACTCAGAATTTTGAAATCAGCACGGAGTACCAATACAAATATGGCAAAAATACTGATTGTTGATGATGAACAGCGCATGCGCCATCTATTGTCCATGATCCTGAAAAAAAAGGGTTATGACGTGGATGAGGCAGGTGACGGCCTGGACGCTCTGGAGCAGCTTAATGCCGGAGGCTATGATCTGGTGATTACTGACGTGAAAATGCCCAGGCTGGACGGACACGGTCTTTTGCGCCGGATCAAGAAACAGGGCCTGGATTGCCAGGTGGTGTTCATATCAGCTTTCGGTACTGTGGAATCCGCAGTAGAGGCCATGCGCAACGGGGTTATGGATTTCATTACCAAGCCCTTTGAACAGGAAAGGATCATCCTGACTGTGGAGAGGATCCTGGGCATGTCCAAAATCATGGAGCAGAACCGGGAGTTGAAAAAAGAGCTCAAACGGGCGGCCGGATCAGTGGATATTGTCTATAAGTCCCGGGCCATGCAGAACACCATGGATCTGGCCGCTAATGTGGCCGGGGAAGAGTCCACTGTGCTTATCCGCGGCGAATCCGGCACAGGCAAGGAACTCATGGCCAGGTATATCCACGAGTCCGGCCCCAGGGCTTCCGGTCCATTTGTTCCGGTTAACTGCGCGGCTATTCCCCAGGGGCTTATTGAGTCCGAACTCTTTGGACATGAAAAAGGATCTTTTACCAGCGCCTCCAGCAAAAATATCGGCAAGTTTGAGTTTTCTTCCGGAGGAACCCTGTTTCTGGATGAAATCGGTGATATGCCCATGGAAGCCCAGTCCAAACTGCTCAGAGTGCTTCAGGAGAGAAAGATTCAGCGCATCGGGGGCAGAAAGGAGATCCAAGTGGATGTCAGGATTGTCTGCGCCACCAACCAAAAGCTGGAAGATCTGGTGAGTGATGCCAGTTTCAGGCCTGATCTCTTTTACCGGATCAATGTTTTCCCCATTGAGATGCCGCCTCTTCGGGAACGCAAGGAAGACATCCCTCTGCTGGTGGAGCATTTTCTGAAAAATTTCAGCACCGGCCAGGCCATCAGGATCAACAGCAGGGCCATGGATCTGCTTACAACCTACACCTGGCCTGGCAATGTCCGGGAACTGGCCAATGTCATGGAAAGGGCCTGCATTCTGGCCAGGAGTAAAGGCTTTATTGATCAGGAGATGCTTTCCTTTTTAAAAGTGGCCCCTCAAAAAGAATCATCACCTGATTTCCGGCTGCCTCCAACCGGAATTGATCTGGAAGAACTGGAAATGGACATGGTGGAGCAGGCCATGGAAGCCACCAATGACAACCAGAGCGCAGCAGCCAGGCTGCTGGGCCTGACCAGAGCCAAGTTCAGGGTCCTGCTCAAGCAGTATCAGGAGAGGAGGGGGTAGGGTTAGGCGTTCCCCGTTCAGGGTTTGAAGAGGGAAGAGGGTTAATCCGTTCAACGTTCAGGGTTCCCCGTTGAAGAAAAAACCTAAGCTGAGCGATTCACAATTTCAGAATACATAAAAAAAGT
>CAZHCY010000048.1:0-11548 GCA_964531185.1 uncultured Desulfovibrionales bacterium
GGCGTCAAAGCTGCTTCAGCTTCCCGGCTCTGCCTGCTGAACAGTCATGTTCTGTTCAATCAGGACAGCCTGGCTCAGGCCTGCAACTGGCTGGAGAACCAGGCCCACCGCATGGCTGCCCTGGAGCTGGGCTTTTTACCTGACAAGTCCTGCTCTCCCGCTCTTTCAGCCCATTTCGGGGCCCTTGTATGCCATAAAGAGGATGTTATTAAAGCAGGAGGGTTTGATGAATTTAAAAAGCCGGGAAATGAACTTGACGCCCTGGCTTCAGTCATGGCCCGCCAGACCAGGGGCAAATACTGGCCGTATCAGAAGTCGGAAAAAGAGCTTCTCAGGCAGGTGCGCTCCTTCAACACCCAAAAATCGGGACGCAAAGCCAGAGTGGTGGTTTATACCGCTGTCATCGGGGACTATGATCCGCTTATCCTGCCGGAAGTCATGGTTGATGACTGGGATTACGTTCTATTCTCAGACACCCCGGTTTGCGGGGAACATATTTTTCAAGTCAGAAAGCCCGATTACCAGCATCCAGATCCCACCAGAACAGCCAGATACATAAAGCTTCACCCCCACGAACTTCTACAGGAATACGACTACTCCATCTGGGTTGACTCAAACCTGCTCATCCGGGGGAAGCATCTCATCAACTCAGTTCGGGAATGCCTGGAAACTGACACATCCCTGATGCTTCGCCCTCATCCTGAAAGACAGTGCCTTTATGAAGAATATCAGGCCTGCCTGGAGCTGGGCAAGGATGACCCCCTGATTATGCAAAGGCAGATAAACCAGTACCGCCGGGAGGGCATGCCCCGGGACTTTGGCCTGTTTGAAACCAATATATTGATCAGAAGACACAATGCCCCCCACATCCGGGATCTGAACACAGCCTGGTGGGCAGAAATGGAAAAGTACAGCAAAAGGGACCAGCTTTCTCTGCCTTATCTGCTCTGGAAACTTGCTGCCTCTTTTACTGTCATGTCCAGGACAAAGTCTTTTCGCAGACACAGAGGAAGCGACTATTGTCTTTTCCTGCATGGCGGCAAATCCGACCTGAAGATTCCTCCTTACGGGCAGCCCTCTTTCCTGGAACCGGACCTTGAGCACAAGCCCGCCCGTCCTCGAATTCCTGAAAAAAGCACCCTGCAAGAGTACAGAAATCAGGCGATTGACATCATAATCTGCGTACACAACGCCCTGGAGCATGTCCGGGCCTGCCTGGACTCGGTTTACAGGCACCTGGAAGCCAGACACCGGCTGATTATTATTGATGACGCTTCAGACGATCCAACAGCCTGGTTTCTGGACCAGTTTGCCGCCGGTTCCAGTCGGATCACCCTGATTCGAAATAAGACTGTTCAAGGGTACACTGCTTCAGCCAACCAGGGCCTGGCCATGTCCTCGGCCGGCTTTGTAATCCTTTTGAACAGCGATACCATTGTCTACCAGGACTGGGCCGTCAGAATGCTGCATGCTGCCCGATCCACTCAAAAGGTTGGAGTTGTGGGTCCGTGGAGCAACGCCGCGTCATGGCAATCTCTGCCAAGAGCCCTGGATCCGACCACTGGCCGGCTGGCTGTGAACAATCTCCCCAAAGGTTTGGATCTGCCCAGTATGGATGAGCTGTGCCGGCAACACGGCTGGACTGATGCCTTTCCAGAAGTCCCTCTGGTGAACGGCTTCTGCTACGGCATAACCAGAGAACTCATCAACCATGCAGGCCTTCTGGACCAGGAATCTTTTCCCAGAGGCTACGGAGAGGAAGACGATTATTCCCTGCGGGCCGTAATGGCTGGATTCAAAAATCTCATCGCCACCCACTGCTTTGTGTATCACGCCAAAAGCCGGAGCTTCGGCAGCCGAAGCAGACAGGAACTGGCCCGGCAAGGCAGGGCAATCATCGATGCCCGCTACGGAAAAAGCATGGTTGATGAGGCGGTTCTTGCCACCCGGGCCGCTCCTGAACTTCAAAAAATCAGAAGCCGGATCAATGTGGCCTGTGCCTTTGCCGGCTGGGGAGCATCCCGGGCCGAGGGCGCCAAAGCCCTTGCCCCTGGACCGGGCCGCTGGTCAAGCCCTCCGGCTCTGTCCGGCACCTTTTCCGGGTCCACTTTTTTCAGCCGGCTGTCCAGGCTTATGGAAAACAACCCATGTCCAGGCCTGATGCTCAAACTTCTCCAGATTGATACAGATCATCAGAAAAACATCAAGATCCTGGACAAACAACAGACCCTGCCGCTTATAAGCGTTATCATGCCCACCCATAACCGGGCCGGAATCATCAACTGGGCGGTAAACAGCGTTCTTGAGCAGCACTATCCTGAATGGGAGCTGCTTGTCTGTGATGACGGCAGCACCGACAACACAGCCGGGATTATCAAATCCATCCAAGACCCCAGGGTCAAATACCTTAATCTGCAGAAATGCGGTGCCGCCGCAGCCAGAAATGCGGGACTGAAAAAGGCTGGAGGGGAAATCATAGCCTATCTGGACAGCGACAATATCTGGCATCCCGGATACCTGACCGCCATGGCCGCGGCCCTGCTTAATAACCCGGGTCGATCCAGTGCTTTTGCAGACTTCATTGACTACCTGGTTCAAAATGATGACCTGAATCTGCTGAGCCTTGAAAGGCCGGAATTCAACCACGAGAAACTGCTGGGCCGAAATTATATTGACTTAAACAGCTTCGCGCACCGCAGGGAGCTTTATGACCTGCTGGGCGGCTTCAATGAAGCTTTATCCCGTCGGCAGGACTATGATCTTGTTCTCAAGTACACCTGGCTGCGCGATCCTGTCCATGTCAGAACACCTCTTTGCCTTTATCAGAGAAACAGAAAACTTGATCAGATAACCTATTCCCAGGCTGAAGATAATTCCTGCGTAAACATCATAGACTCGTCAGTTGCCGGGTATTTTGCCTCCGGGCTGAAGTCCGCAAAACCCTGGACAGACAGGATCACCATCATCTCCTGGGACATGTGCCGCAACCATTTTTCCAAGCCATTCGCCCTGGCCGAGGCCTTGTCCCGGCAATACTCTGTCCAGCTGATGGCCTTTCAATTTTTTGAGGAAGATATTTTCTTTCCCTTAAAAAATGTTCAGCCTGATTTTGAAACCGTCTACCTGCCCGGCTCTGACTTTCCAGCCTTTTTCAAGTCCCTGGACAAGGCCCTGGAACTGATCACCGGCCAGGTCATTTACGTGGTCAAACCCAGGCTGCCCTCCCTGGGGCTGGGCCTTCTGGCCAACTTTCACAAAAAAATCCCCCTGGTCCTGGAAATCAACGATCTGGAGACAGTGGTGGCCTCCCCCAAAACAGGACAAACCCACTCCCAGCTGGATTTAAGCTCCATGGATCCCTCATACAAAGACCTGGCCACCCCCTACAGCGACACCTGGTCCAGGATCATGGACCCCCTGGCAGCAAAACTTCCAGTTCTGGTGACCCACAATAAAAACATAGACGCCCATTTCCAGGGCCGGTGCCTGTACATGCGCAACATCAAGGATGAATCCGTCTATGATCCTGATCAGTACAACCGTGAACAGATTCGCTCAGAACTTGGCTTTGGCCCCAAAGACAGAATCCTTCTTTTTGGCGGACTGCTGCGCAGGCATAAGGGAATCAATGAGCTGGTGGAACTGGTGCGCAGGCTTGACGACCCGCGTTATAAACTTCTCTTTGTGGGTTCAAGGGCCAATCCTGACCAGGAAGAACTGATCAGACAGCACGGCAGCCAGGTCAAGGTTTTGCCTCCCCAGGACAGACAAGCCATGGCCAGGATCAATCTGGCCGCCGACCTGGTAATCCTGTGGCTTAATCCTGATATTTCAGCCAGCCATTATCAGATGCCCTACAAGGCCACTGATGCCTTTGCCATGAAAACCCCGGTTATTGCCAATGATATATCCGACCTGGGCGACCTGGGGCGTCAGGGCTATCTGCGCCTGGTCCCTTTTGGAGACTGGCCTGGAATGATCCAGACCATTCAGGACATTTTCAGCAATGAATCATCAACCCAAAGGCAGGTGGAGGCGGCCAGAAGACTTTACCTGCGGCAGTTTTCCTATGCTGCGGCCAGGTCAAACATGTCCCTGATTCTGAACAGGCTGAGCCCGGATCAGGAGGTTTATGACGTTTCCCGGGCCTTTGCTGAAAAATTTCAGGTCTTCAGAGACAAAATGCCTTCAGAGAAGCCCAGGGAACCTGTTGCTGAAGATGCAGGTCAGGCCCCAGCACAGAAATCCGGTGCAGCATCCAGGTCCTCGGCTGAACCCGGCCGGGATCACAAGGTGCTCCCTTGTAGAAAACCTGACCCCATAAGCCTTATTGACGTCCAAGAGTTAAGCAGCTCCCCTGCAGCCGGCCGCAGCCGAATTTGCGTGATCATGCCCAGCATTGACACTCAAAAGGCCATGAAGACCGCGGACATCCTGGCCCGCAGGGCCGGCACTGAATGCAGCATCCTGGTGGTCAACGACACCTTGAGACAGGGATTCATCAAGACTCTTAACCAGGCCGCTTCCGGCCTCTCAGCCGAATTTATAGTCTATGCCGCCCAGGACGCTTATCCGTCCAGAAACTGGCTCAAATGCGCCCTTGATGCCCTGGACAACTCAGGCAAAAACCTTCTGGCCTTTAATGACGGCAAGTGGGAAGGCAGAATCGCCTCTTTCGGCATGGTCAGGACCGTTTGGGCCAGAAAAATGTATCAGGGGCATATCTTTCATCCGGGCTACCTGTCCCACAAGGCGGACAATGAGCTGACCGTTCTGGCCCGGGCCTGGGACAGTCTGGTCTATGCTCCCCAGTGCGTGCTCATGGAATATGATCCGGACAAGGATCAGGGCGGTTCCAATACAGCGGACACCGCCCTGTTCAAAAAAAGATTCGCTGCCTGTTTCCATGGCCTGGCCCCTGCTGAGAAGCTGAAAACCCTGGCCCCTGAATACAATGTTCATCCTGAAAAAATCCATGAGCATGTCAATAAGAGTTAAGCCCTTTCAAATCATGAACCTTATTCTGCTGCTCGGTCTGCATTTAATCGCGGTTTTTGCATTGCCGGCCTGCACAAGCACGGAACGTGTTGAGCTGGAAGGATATACATTCCATGATCAATGGGCAGAGGTCAATAATTGCGGCCATGGCCTGTTTCAGGGCGATTTGACCATAGATATGTATGTCAAGCTTCTGGAGTATCCCGAAAACTGGTTGAGTTTTATAAAAAAATGCCCAAAGGATGAAATCTGTCAGTTCAATCTGCGGATCAAAAATAAAAACAGGGGGCAATTCTATTACGGTACTGGTACCCGGCCTTTAATTCTCAAGTGGAACCCTGAACCAGACCTGCCTCTGAATGAATGGGTCAGGCTGACAGCTGTCCGGAACATGGCTGAAAACACACTGAGCCTTTTCATAAACGGCAATCCTGTTGCCCGCTCTGAAAAAAACCTGCCGCCTCCGGCTCTGACCTCAGCACCCCTGATGATCCTTCACAGCCGGGAACAGGCAGCCCGGGCAAAGCTTTTCTCGGTCCGGATCTGGAACAGGGCTTTTGACTCCCTGGACATAAACCGGACAGCAAACCCCCTGGCCTGTTCCGCCCGGATTCAAGGCATGCTGGGCTGCTGGATTTTTACACCCGGAAAAGCTTTGACCATCGCTGACAGCTCCCAAAAATCCGGGCCGGCCAGCATAATGCGGGCAAACTGACTCATGATCTTATCCTTCCGTCTACCTCTGATAAATATCATCTCATCTCTGGCCGCTGCAGGCGGTTCATGGCTGATATATCTGCACTTCACCCGTCATTTGATCCATTTATTCCGGATCCAGGACAACGTTCTGGTCATAACCCACAACTACCACTTCCTGATCATTCATGTATTTGTCAGCCTGCTGCTTATTGGCCTGACTCTTTTCAAAATGCATAGAATCCTCAAGGGCTTGTTTTGGCTGCTTACTGCAATATACTGCAGATGGATATCACGTTTACGTCCTGGTGCTCTGCTGGTAATATTTATGCTGATCATTTCCACTGTGCTTTACCATCAGTATCTATTCCAGGATCAGCTTTTCATGTTCATGGATGTTGGCTCTGATACCCTGCGGGCCTATTTCCCCTCTTTATATTATTTTGCCGGCCAGTTGGAACAGGCCAATGCCTATTCATTCCACCACGGTCTGGGCAGCGACTACCTTTTCAGATACATCACCTACCTTGTGGACCCTTTTTCTTTGATTCTCGGCCTGGCCGGACCGAAAAATCTGCCCTGGCTTCTTGTTTATGTAAACATCTTTAAAATCCTTATCTGTGGATTTGTATTTTATCATTTTCTGAAACTTTTGAATATAGGTTCTTACGCTTCTATGCTGGTTGCCCTGATGCTTGCCTTTAACGGATACATGATTCTCTGGGGCCAGCATTATCACTTTGGCACATACATGGTCTATCTGTGTTTTCTGTTTTATTCCACTGAACTTTTTTTTCAGCAGAACAAGAAGTTACTTCTGGTTATCTCCCTTCTTTTCTGCCTGCAATCTCTATATCTTTTTTTTCAGACCGCAATTTTCATTTTTCTCTATATTTGCTTCAGGTCCATTTATCATCAAAGCCTTTTTTCATTCTTCATCAAAAAAACTCTGCAGTACGGACTGATTGCGGGATTTACCTTTTTTCTGTCAGCCATATGGAATTTTCCAGCCCTGTATTTTCTGTTTGATTCTCCGAGGATCAGTATGGATGTGGAAAACAGCTTCAATCTTGCCGGACTTTTTTCCCTTCACAGCCTGAAATATTATCTGACCACCGCCGGCAGGATAATCAGCAGCGATTTCACTGGACATGCTTCCGGCTACTTTGGTTATTTCAACTATTATGAGGCCCCTCAATTATATTCAGGACTGCTCACTCTGGTCTGTATCCCCCTGATTTTTGCCATGAAAACGCGGTCCTGCCGCAGGTCCTGCCTGTTCCTTGCCTGCTGTTCGGCCCTGCTGCTGCTCTTTCCAGCCTTTCCTCTTGTCTTCAATGCCATGCAGACCATGGCCTTCAGATGGACTTCCGGAGTGATCATTCTCCATCTGATCATAGCCGCGGCTGTTCTGGACCAGCTCATTTCCGGAAAAATCCCCCTCAAATCTGTGTACCGGTCCTGCCTGGCTTTGCTGATCCTGGTGACTCTGCTTTATCTGGCTGTTAATTACTTCCTTGAGCCTGCTTCCAGGGAAAATGCCTCTGCCGCAGCCCTGGCTGCGGGCTTGTTTATTCTGTTTTATTTCTTCCTGTTCAGATACAGCTTTAATCACTCATCCAGGTTAAAAGTCCTGCTTTTGGTCGTGGTGGCCCTGGAGCTGGCGGTCCTTAACTATCCTGCCCTCAACTGTCGTCAGACTGTTCCGGCTGATGACATCCCCTATTTTGACAATGCATATAAAGCGGTTTCAAAGATCAGAACCCGGGATCAGGCTCCTTTTTATCGTGTGGACAAGGAGTTTTACTCGGTAAGAGGCAATGACTCTCTGGTGCAGGATTATTTCGGACTTAAATCCTACAGTTCTCTAAATCCTGCCCCCAGCCTGGAATTTGCGCGGTTCTTCGGCTTAAACGACGGACAAATGAGGCATTTTCCAGCCAGAGGCTCCAGACTGAACAGGTTTAACCTCATGGACATCCTGGCTGTAAAATACTTTTTGTCTGAAAAACCCCGGATACCTGCCAACTATGAACCTGTGGACCGGACCAGGAATGTTTTTGTCTACAAAAACAGACTTTTCAGACCCCTGGGGTTCATGTATTACTCTTACACCCTGAAAAATCAGGCCCAGGAGCTTCCTCCCAGCCTGAAAGACGTCAGAATCCAGTCCAGTGTAATTATCGAGCCAGAGCACAGGGAACTGTTTTCCAGCTGCATCCCCGGATATCAGGAAAACAGGCTTTCCGGGGTTCTTCTCCTGCAAGCCGCCCGGACCGAAAATATGCAGCTTCTGCGCACTGTCCTCAACCAGCACAAGGTGAACATCAACCATCACGACTGGCACGGCAGCACAGCTCTGCACCTGTCCGCAGCCCGGAACAGCCTGGACATGGCTGAGCTGTTGCTTGAACATGGAGCTGATCCCCTGCTGGTTGACTCTTCCAGACAAACCCCTCTGGATTTGGCCCTGGCCGCAGAAAACAGGGCCATGGTCAACCTGCTCCAAAGATATGCTGAAAAAAACAGACTCCAGGTGTTGAACATCCATGATTTCAAACCTTCCTCCATAGCCGGATCAGTAGATACCCCCAGAGACGGAGTCCTGTTTTTGTCCATCCCTTATTCCCAGGGCTGGTCCGCCACTGTCGACGGAAAACCGGCATCCCTGTACAAAGTCAACGCCGGCTTTACAGGTCTGCCACTGCGGGCCGGTCAGCATGCAATTCAGCTTAAGTACATGACCCCTTACTTCAGGGAAGGTCTGCTGGTGTCCCTGACCTTTCTTATAGCCGCTGTCATTTTACATTTCGCTTCAAAGGCGAAATGTAAAATACGCTCTTTTGTCTTCTTTTACTCATTTATTAATGTATGCTCTGTCCTCTGCCCCATGCTCCAGGATATCCACTTGCCTCCATTACCAGCTTGAGCTAAAAAAAAATATATGAACAGCGACAAACTGCTTGAGCCTCGCATATCCGTTGTCATCCCGGTTTACAGATCAGCTTCCTGGCTAAAAGACCTGACCAGGGAGATTTCTTCGGTTCTGACCGGTCTGTCCCTGGGCTATGAAATCATTCTCGTGGATGACTGCTCCCCTGACAGCTCCTGGCAGGTCATAAAAGAAATCAGCCTGAGCAATCCTGCTGTCCGGGGTTTTCAGCTCATGCACAATGAAGGCCAGGTCCGGGCTACTCTTTGCGGCCTGCAGCACAGCAAAGGGGCAGTAGTCATCACCATGGACGATGATTTTCAGCACCGTCCTGATCAGCTGCCCCTGCTCATTAAAACCCTGGAATCCAATCCGGACATGGACTGTGTACTGGGAGTTTTTGACCAGAAAAGGCATTCCTTTTACCGCAACCTGGGCTCAAAACTCATCAACCGGATCAACCAGGCAGCCTTTAAAATGCCGCCTGGCACCCGCTCCTCCGGATTTCGGGCCATGCGCAGAAAGCTGGTGGACGCGGTCTGCTCCCACCAGGTAATGAATCCTTCCCTGCCCATGCTGATTTTTGGCAGCACGCACCGGGTCATGAATGTAAACCTTGAGCACTCGCCAAGGCGCTCCGGAAAATCCAATTATACCTTTAGCAGACAGCTCAGGCTGGCCTTTGACAATATCTGCCACGCCAGTATGTTCCCTTTGCGCCTGGTCTCTCTGGCCGGGATCACAGCTTCGGCCTTAAGCCTGGCTCTCATGTTTTTTTATCTTTTGCGCTATCTTCTGGGAGAAATCACAGTGCCCGGCTGGACCACCATTATTCTTTTGCTCACCTTTTTCTCAGGAGTGATACTTTTTGCTCTGGGAGTAATCGGGGAATATCTTTTCATGGTCCTCAGGGAAGTCCGCGGCAGACCGATTTATTTTATCCGCGAGCAAACTGACCACACTGATCCCTCTGACTGATGGGAGCATTATCCGTTTGTAAATGATTCAAATTCAGGCTCCCTGTGGACATAAAAGACAGGTTTATCCACTTTGGGGACAGTCCCCGTGCCTGACCCTTCTCTGTGAACTCTGTGTCTCTGTGGTGATTATTTCTTTTTCTTGTCACTGGGTTGCGGGCATAGCCTGCATAAGACATCTTCACATTTCGCGCTTGACGCAAAATGTAAACTATTAGTATGTATCCCATAAACTCTTAACCCCTAACCTGTAATATTATGCCATGAAAAAACATATCCTTATCCTCGGCGCCGGTGTCTATCAGCTGCCCCTTATCCAGAAAGCCCTTGATCTGGGATATCATGTCAGCGTAGCCTCCTGGGACCCAGACGATCCTGGAATGAAGATGGCCCATGACCCCTGGGTCGTCAGCATTACCGATTCTGAAACTCTTCTCAGGCTGGCCCGGGAAAAACAAATCAACGCTGTTGCCACCTCAGGAACTGATGTCTGCATGCCCAGCCTCGGGCTGATCAATGACCAGCTCGGCCTCCCCGGTGTATCCCACAAAACAGCCCTTTCATGCTCCAGCAAGGATATCATGCAGAGACTGCTTCATGAACATGGAGTGCCTTCTGCCGGCTTCATCAAGGCAGACACTCTGGAACAGGCCCAAAAAGGTGCCCGGGAAATCGGATACCCGGTCATCGTCAAAGCACCGGACAGCTCTGGTTCCAGAGGCATACAGGCGGCCGAAACTCCAGAGGAATTTAAACACGCCTATGAAAATGCGGCCCAGACTTCCAAAAAGGATTTTGTACTGGTGGAAAAGCTGCTTCAGGGTCTGGAATTCGGCTGTCAGATTATTGTTGATCAGGGCCGGGTGACCCATGTCCTTCCCCATAACGACACCATCACCCCTCCTCCGGTCAGCGTACCTGTCGGACATTCCTGCCCTTTCAACGCCTCTGAAGAAGATATTGATCAGACAGCCCGGGTATGCTCTGCAGCAGTCCGGGCTCTGGGCATAGAAACAGCCATCTGCAATGTGGACCTGATGCTCACCAGAGACGGGGTATATATGCTTGAGATCGGAGCCAGAATCGGAGCTACCGGCATACCAGAAATCGTCAACCTTTATTACGGGATTGATCTTTACTCTGTTGCCCTGGATATGGCCCTGGGCAGGCCTCTGTCCATCACTTCCGGAGCAGGCAGGGCCTGCGCCTATGAAATTATCCAGGCTCCGTTATCAGGCACTGTGCGCAAGGCGGCTGTGCCGGAACACATCCTGGAAAACCCCGACGTTCAAGAGGTCCGTTTTGATGTGGCTCCTGGAGATCAGGTCCGCAAATTTCAGGTCGGGCCGGACCGGATAGGCCATATCCTGACCACAGGCGCCACGTTCCAGGATGCAGAACAACTCTGCAGACGCGTATCCGCCGGGTTGATCATGGACATTGAGCAGTCATGACTAATGGCTTGCAGCAGAATGTATGAAATTTTCCAACCTGTTCAAGGCGGCGGCTGCGGCAGGCCTGCTTCTGGCCCTGTTTTACAGCATCAACATTGAAAAGCTTCTGACGGCTCTGTCCTGTGTGGATCTTTTTGATCTGTCCATAGCCTTTGCCATAGGCTTTATCGGCTTCATCATGACTTCGGCCCTGCGCTGGCAGATGATCCTGCTCAAGCTGTACCGGATTGCAATTCCCTACAGACTTGCCCTGCGCTATTACTGGGAAGGGCTTTTTGTGGGTTATTTCGTTCCCGGAGGCATAGGAGCAGATATTTACCGGGCTCTGGCATCAGGGAGAAAAACCAGGGCTTTTCATAGAAATATAGTCTGCGTTGCCGGGTAAAAAATATATATTCTGGTTGACAGCATGCTTTTTGTCCTGGTCCTTTTGCCCTTTGTTCATACCAGGATTCATAATGCTATGCTTCTGGAAACCATGGGGGGGTACC
>CAZHCY010000049.1:0-11476 GCA_964531185.1 uncultured Desulfovibrionales bacterium
TGGGTGACGGGAGAGCCAGTCCCCGTGCCTCATGCAAACGGCTAAACTGTTACAGGATATGTATTTTTACCAGCAGCTAAGAGATGAGTAATGAACACTGAATCAGCCAGAGATATTATCCAGGACCTGATGCCTTCTTTTCCTTTAAAGCACTGCAGAAGGCTGGTGAAAGATACCACTGATTTTACAGGCATCAGCTACGGAGATGTCATTGAGCTGGAAAGCAGACATTTTCTGGTCTTAAGGGATGAAGCCGAAAGAAGGTTCGGCATGGAGGATCCAAAATTCTGGGTCAAGCGCTGCAGGGTGCTGGAAACAGGCAGCCGGGCTATACTCAAGCTGGTTTTTCATGAAAAGTTTAATCAGCAGATAGGACCGGTGGTTATCAACTGCTACAGAAGCCCGGAAAAGGAATCCAGGATACTGGATCTGGTCCGGGGGGACGGCAGATTCATGCAGGGAGAGACTGTCAGAGATGAGGCAGGCAATCCGGTTAGAATTATTGAAGTGATCAACGGCAAAAGCCTGGACAATATTGTTGAAGACCTGGACATGGGACATGAACAGTATTTTCATGAAGAGTTTCCAGAGATTCTCCAGAAATTTTTACAGACCTGTCAGGCCATAGGCTACCTGCATAATCATGGGGAAAAACACGGGGACATTCGCAGAGATCATATCTTTGTGGAAAGGGGAACCAGGGCTTACCGGTGGATTGATTTTGATTACGCTTATGAAAGCGTGGAAAATCCTTTTGGTCTTGATGTGTTTGGTCTGGGCGGCATTCTGCTGTTCGCAGCCGGCAAGGGAGTCCATGAAAGCCAGGCCCTGGCCGGGACAGACCAGGGGAGAGCAGTGCTGGCCAAGACCACCCCGGATGATTTTTCCCTGCTGTTTCCCAACAGGCTTGTGAACCTGAAAACACTTTTTCCCTATATTCCGGAATCATTGAACAGGGTGCTTATGCATTTTTCCCGGGGCACTTGTGTTGCTTACGAGACTGTGCCGGAAATGCTTGAAGATCTGGAGCACGCATCCCAGGACGTGGCCGGGTTGAAAGCACAAAACCAAAAAAAGCCGGCTTAAGGCTGTAAGGCCTGAAGCTCTGAGGAGAAGTGGGGCCGGCAGGGAGGGTCAGGCGATGGATTTCAGAAAGATTCTGGTGGCTGTGGATTCATCAGAAAATTCAGCCAGGGCGGTGGAGTATACTGCAACCATGATCAATGCCTCTCCGGACTTCAGGGTCAGCCTGGTTTATGTGGAACACCTGCCGGAGCGTGATATATATCCGGATGAAAAGTCCTGGCTTGAGGCCTGCAGACAGGAAAAGGAAAAAGTAAGGAATTTTCTTGACCAGGCTGAACAGACTCTGGTGGAGAAGGAAGTCAGGCCGGAAAATATCAGCACCAGGTATGTCACTGCCCAGGAACAGACTGCTTTTGCTGAAGATGTCCGGGGCAGGGGAGTGGCCTTTCATCTGATGCGCGTCCAGAAGGAAGGCGGATTCGGCACTGTGGCAGTGGGGCGCCGGGGAGTTTCCAAGGCCCAGGAGTTTTTGTTCGGCAGCGTTTCCACCCGGATTATTCACCACATTGAAAACTGCACTGTCTGGGTGGTGGAATAAAAGCCGGGCCTTGAGGCTTTTTTTCATGGTTCAGGACGGGCAGGGGCCTTTATTTGTTCTGGTCAGCTTCTATGTCGTAAGCTTTCAGTTTGCGGTACAGATAGCTTCTTTCCAGACCAATGGCTTCAGCCAGCCTGGAAATGTTTCCGTTGAACTGCTTGAGCTTGTTGTCCAGAAACCAGGCCTCAAATCTGGATCTGGCCTGCTTGAAGTCTTCAGGCAGGCCTGCGTCCTGCTGGAGAAATCCTTGCTCATGCCCGGCCTGAGACGTATGACCGGTCATGTCGGCCGGCAGTCTGGCCGGAGTGACTTCCATGCCCTGATACAGGATATAGAGCCGTTCCACAAAGTTTTTCAGTTCCCGGACATTGCCGGGCCAGGGATATTTCTTCAGGACTTTGATGGTATCCTCTGAAAAACTCAAAGGTCTGAAATTGTGTTCCTGGCTCAGTTGTTCTATGAATTCTTTCAGAAGAACAGGAATGTCCTCGGGCCTTTCCCTTAAAGGCGGCAGGCTCAGGGGAAAGACATTGAGGCGGTAATAAAGGTCTTCCCGGAAATTTCCGGCTTTAATCTCCTGATGCAGATCTTTGTTGGTGGCCGCAATAACCCGGACATTGACATTGATGGTTTTATACCCCCCCACCCGCTCAAAGCTCTGCTCCTGAAGGATGCGCAGGATCTTGGCCTGGGTCTTGAGGCTCATGTCTCCGATTTCGTCCAGAAAGAGGGTCCCGCTGTCAGCCAGTTCAAATTTGCCCTGTTTGGAACCAGAGGCTCCGGTAAAAGCCCCTTTTTCATGGCCGAAGAGCTCTGATTCAATAAGCTCTTCAGGAATGGCTGCGCAATTGACAGCAACCATGGCCTGGTCCGCTCTTTTGCTCCGGGCATGGATGGACCGGGCCACTATTTCCTTTCCTGTCCCGTTTTCTCCGGTGATGAGTACCCAGGCCTCTGTGGGGGCCACCTGGCAGATGATGTTCCTGAGTTCCTGGACTGGTTTTGAGCAGCCGCTGATGTCCTGAATGGCTTTGCCCCTGGCGCTGAGTCTGAGGTTTCTGTTTTCCCGTCTGAGGCTTGAGAATTCCAGTGCTTTCTGGGCGGCTATCAGCACTTTTTCCAAAGACAGGGGTTTTTCAATGAAATCAAAAGCCCCGTTCTTGATGGCCTGCACAGCAGTCTGGATATTGCCGTGTCCGGAAATCATGAGCACAGGAATGTCCGGATACTTTTCCTGGAGCAGGGTTAAGGCCTGCAGCCCGTCCATCCCGGGCAGCCAGATATCCAGAAAAACAAGGCTGACTGATCTGTCCATGAGGGACAGCCCCTGTTCACCGCTTTCTGCCTCAATGACCTGATAGCCTTCATCCTCAAGAATGCCCATAAGGGAAATGCGGATGTCCTGCTCATCATCAATGATCAGTATTTTTGAAGGGTCTTGGCTCATGAAAGAAAAATAAGCTGTAACAGTTCAGCCCTTTTTAAGAAAGCAGGGCACCCCAGCGCCTGTTTTTTATTTATGTAAACACAGACTTGGAAAAACAAGCGCCGGGAGAGCCGGTCCCCGGCCGGGCGGTATGCCTCCGGGCAGGGAGCTGTGCCGCATGCAAATGGCTGAACTGTTACAGTAAGTATCAGGTTAGGGATGAAAATATCCGCCTGGCCAGGGATATCTGCCTGCAGATATGCTTAAGGATTTCAGGCTGATTTATCAAGTCCATTTACCAGGGTTTCAATGCAGTTTACAGCCTGACAGGGCTGAACGCGGAAAAATGTTTTGATTTACATTCAGGATTCAGGTAATTAAGACACTTAAATTAAACCTGAATTTCAGATCTTTGTAAGCTTTTTTCAGGCGTTACTTTGTTTACAAATACCCGCTAACATGGATCACAGGAGGAAAAGTTGATAGATCAAGCCCTGCAGACCGTACAGGAAAGGGACGCCTGTGCTATTATCGCTTTTACAGACAAACGGGGCAAAGCAACCCACGCCAATATAATCAGGACCATTGAAGCTTTGAAAAGGATGGCACACCGCTCAGGAGACATTAATGACGAGGCGGATGGTTGCGGGATAACCGTGGACATTCCCAGGGAACTCTGGAGCCGGAGACTGCACAGGGCCGGTCTTTCACCTCATCTGGCCGACTCCAGCGGTTTTTTTGCAGGGCATATCATTCTTCCCCATAGAATCCGGGGCCAGTCTGAACAGATTTTCCAGAAGGTCAGTCAAATTTTCAGCAAAAGAGGAATGGAAATTATTCTGGACCTGAAGGAAAACACCAATGATGAAGAACTGGGGCCCATGGCCAGGATGGAAACCCCTTTGTTCTGGCAGATCTGCGGTCTGGCCAGCAGGAGATCAGGGCTGAGCCCGGACAGGCAGCTTTTTGAAGTCCAGATGGAAATGGAGTCGGAAATTCCAGACCTGCATGTGGCCTCCCTGTCGGTTCACAGCGTAGTTTACAAGGTCAGGGGCGGGCCAGAGCTTTTGCAGCGCGTTTTCCCGGATCTCAGGGATACAGCAGCCGGCTCCAGGATATGTCTGGGGCACAGCAGGTATTCCACCAATACCCTGCCAACTGTGGAGCGGACTCAGCCCTTTTCGGTCCTGGCCCACAACGGGGAAATCAATACCATTGAACGCCTGCGCAGTGCTTCTCAAAATCTGGGAGTTCCTCCGGTTCCAGGGGGGAGTGATTCCCAGGATCTGAACCGGGTGATAGAAGGCCTGATCCACAAGTATGGTTTTGATCCGCTGGAGGCCTTTGCCATGGTTTTTCCGGCCGTGTACAGCCAAGTGGCCGGGTATTCCCGAGAACTGCAGGAAGTATATGAATCCTACCGCTGGTTTTTTCAGCCTTCTGCTCAGGGGCCTGCAGCCATAGTTGCCAGATACAAAGACATCTGCCTGGGCAGTGTGGATGCTCTGGGACTGCGTCCTTTGTGGTTTGGGGAAAGTGATTACAATTATTACCTGTCTTCTGAAAAGGGGGTTGTGGATCTGGAGGATACAGCCATAGATCCCAGGCCCCTGGCTCCAGGGGAAAAGACAGCCATTATTTCCATCCAGGGCAAAAGGGCTCAAGTGCTGGACTATCACGAGTATCAGAAGCAGCTGCTCAGACTGGCTGCCCTGCGCAAGGAACCCTTGAAACAGGTGAAAAATCTGTACCATTTTATCCCTGATCATAATGAAAAACAGTTTACTTTAAGGGATATGCTGGACCGGGCCCATGAACGCATTCCTCCGGGCGAAATGGTTCAGGACAGCTACCTGGCTGCTCTGGGCTGGCTGAAATATGACGTGGATATCCGCAAAAAAACCGCCATGGCCGGCCGGGCGGTCATAGGCTCCATGGGTTATCAGGGGCCTCTGGCCTGTTTCAATGGGCAAGCGCTGCCCAATCTTTCAGAGTATTTCAAGGAAAATGTAGCTGTGGTCACCAATCCGGCCATTGACCGGGAACGGGAGGCGGATCATTTTTCCACCAGAAGCATTCTCGGGGACAGACCTGATGCGTTTGCCCCCAATGTGCCCAGGTCTGTGGGGCTGGAGCTGCGCACCCCCCTGCTGCTGGGAGGATGTCTGGATGAAATTGTCTGTGCTTCAGCCCTGCGGGACCTGGCCCGCGAATTCGGCACCCAGAGCATAGATGATGTGCTGGCCTTTTTCACCGGCCACGGTCGGGACCGGGGCCGGGTGGCCATGCTGGATGCAGTATATGACCCGGATGAGGGCCTTGAAAACCGGCTCAAGGATCTGTGCGGCCAGGCAGGGCAGGCTGTAAAGGACAAAGCAGTTATTCTGGTGCTGGACGATTCAGCCGGGTTCAGGCAGGGCAGGGTGTTTATTGATCCATTGCTTTGTCTGGCTTATCTGGGAAACTTTCTGGAAGAGCATAACCTGCGCAGGAGATGTTCCCTGATTGTCAGATCAGCTGCTGTACGCAATCTGCATGATGTCATGTGTCTGCTGGGTCTGGGGGCTGATGCCATCAATCCCTACATGATATGGAGAATGGCCAGGGTTCATGCCACTTCAGAGCGGCCGGCTGAAAAGGTCATCAAAACCACCATGGATGTTCTGCAAAAAGGCATGGAAAAGGTCATGTCCACCATGGGTATTCATGAGCTTTGCGGATACGGACGGATTTTTTCCACCATTGGTTTGTCCGGGGAAGTAAGCCGGATATTCAGATGCCCCAATTTCTGCGGCGCACCCGGGATCGGGCTGACCATGGCAGCCATTGAAGAAAGCGGCAGGCAGCGTCTGGCCAGGGCTGATTCTGCACAGTCCGGGCTCTGGAAAACTCCGGCCAGAAACGCCAGAGTGGGGCGGATATTGCGCAGGGCGGCCACAGGCGTGGCCGGGTTCAGGGAAATGGCCCAGGAGCTTGGGGCCCTGGAAAAAGACAATCCAGTGGCCTTAAGACATGCTCTGGATTTTGTTCCCAGTCCAGATCACCCCCCCCTGGCCATGAATGACGTGGGTATCTCGATTAAGAACCATTCCATGCCTGTGGTTATTCCAGCCCTGAGCTTCGGTTCCCAGGGGGGTCATTCCTTAAGAACCTAGGCTGAGGAAGCCAGACTTCTGAATATTGTCTGAATGAACGGAGAGGGCGGTGAAATCCCTGACATGCTCGGCAAATACCGGCACAACCGCGGACAGCAGATTGCTTCCGGCCGTTTCGGGGTCCACATGGCCTTTCTCAATTCAGTTGACTTTCTGGAAATCAAGATCGGCCAGGGAGCAAAACCCGGGGAAGGAGGGCATCTGCCCGGGCAAAAGGTTACAGAAATGGTGGCCCTGGCCAGACACTGCAAGCCCGGGATACCCCTGATTTCCCCTTCCAACCATCATGATATATATTCCATTGAGGATCTGGCTCAGATTATTACTGAGCTTAAAACAGCCAATCCCCAGGCCAGGGTTTCGGTGAAAATCCCGGTGACCAGCGGCGTTGGGACCATTGCCGTGGGAGTGGCCAAGGCAGGTGCGGATATTGTCAGTCTGTCCGGTTTTGACGGGGGCACAGGGGCAGCCAGGGAACACAGCAAGAAATATGTAGGTCTGCCGGCTGAAATCGGAGTGAGCATGGCCCATAAGGCCCTGGTGGAATCAGGTCTCAGATTTGATGTGGAGCTCTGGTGCGACGGAGGTCTGAGAAGCGGGGCAGATGTGCTAAAAATGATCCTGCTGGGAGCGGACCGGGCTGGTCTGGGCACTGCCGCACTCATGGCCATAGGCTGCGTGAGCTGTCAGCGCTGCCATCTGGATACCTGCCCCCGGGGTATCTCCACTCAGCTAAGAAGCAGAGATGAAGCCAGAGCCAGAGGAATAAAGGGATTTACTACCATAGAAATGGCTTCGGAAACCAGGAACCTGGTCCGGCTGTTAACCTGCATCGGCGAAGAAATACGTTCCATAATGGCTTCTCTGGGGATTGGCACTATCAGTCAGGCCGTGGGCAGGACCGATCTTCTCAGGCAGTCCAGATTTGAGCAGGAAGTTTACCTGGAGCATGTGCTGTCTCCGCCGGAAATCTGCTGTACTTCAAGCCCCCTGGGAGCCACGCGCACGGTGAGAAAACCCCTTAATTTCCTGACCAAACTGGCCTCGGACATTTCACTGGCTGAATTCAATGACGAGGAAACCAGGGAAGTCAGGTATAAGGATCAGTATGTGCGCAGTGTGGACCGGGCCATGGGTACCTACCTGGCCGGAGAGGTGGTCCGCAGGTTCGGAGAGGCCGGGGAGCGAAGGTTCAGACTGAGGCTGGATTCTTCAGTGCCTGGCAATGGACTTTGCGCCTTTAATATTCAGGGGATAGACGTGACAGTGGACGGAGGTGCCCAGGACGGTACTGGCAAGAGCAGTTTCGGAGGCTCATGCAAGGTCTTCAAGGGGGCCAACCTCATGGGCAGAAGGATTGACGGGTCAACGGGCAAGAGCTTTGGTTATGGAGCCATCAGGGGCAGGCTCATGGTCCAGAACTTTGCCGACTCCAGGGCCTGCATTCGCATGTCCGGGGCTGATGCTGTCTTTGGGGCCAGAATCAGGGAAAAGGTCAGGGATGATCTGGGAAATCTGGCTGTCAGGGCTCATCTTAAGGGGTTTGCCTTTGAGTACATGACCGGGGGCAGGGCTGTGGTTCTTGGCGATCCAGGTCCGTGGATCTGTTCCGGCATGACCGGAGGAGTGATTTATCAGTGCCTTTATCCGGAATTTGATTTCACCCGGGAGGCATTAAAGCGCAGACTGGCAGCAGGTGCGGATGTAAAAGTGGTCAAATTATCAGAACAGGGGATCGAAGATATAACAGAGCTGCTTGAAGCTTATATAGCCGGCCTTAGAGCCACTTTCCAGGCAGATGAGGCTGAAAAAGTCAGTCATCTTCTACAAAAGGCTCATGAGCGTTTTGTGATGATTGTTCCTGCGGACAGAAACCCGCCCAAGGCTGAGTGATACTTCAGAGATGTCAGTATCTTGACGGAATGAGTTTATTGTGTTGAATTACCAGGTAATTTTTTTTCAACCTATACTTTTCCAGGAGTTTTGAGCTGATGTTCAAGACAATCAGAGCCAGACTTATTTTCATGGTGGCCGTTATTCTGCTCATCACCGCTCTGGTGATCATCTATTTTACCAACCGTGATGTGGGGCGCGAAGTGATGCGCATTGAGGAAAACAATGCCGCCAATATTCTGGATTCAGCTTATCTGAATATCCAGGGGGTTTATCAGGGATTGCTTTCAGACCGGGTAAGCAGCATCCAGGAGACCAAGGAGCGCTTGAAAAGAGAGACCGACATGGTCTTTGCCGCTTTTGAGCTTTATTTTCAGGGCGGTGAGGAACCATCTGTCCGGCAACAGCAGCAGACTTTTGTTGACTGGATTCAGAAGCTTGAAACCGGAACTACCGGTTTTTTTATTGCAGACAGTGAGAGAAAAATCATTTTTGATTCCCACGGATCCATGGCCGGGAAGAATATTGCTGAGCTGGAAGACATCAAGGGGCAGTCCCTGACCCGATCCATCAATACGCCCAAGGCTTCATACGACCAGTATGCTGTTTTTTCTCTCAGTGCTGCTGCCCGCGGATCTCAGGCGCAGATCCTGGGATATATCATGGAGTTTCCGTGCTGGGACTGGTGAGCGGGATCTTTTGTGGATATTTCCTATATTGAGGCTGCGGAACAGTCCAGGCTTGAAAAACTGACCCAGGGACTGGGGGAACAGTTCAGTCAGGCCAGGGTGGCTGAATCAGGGATAATTTTTGTATTCAACCGTGGAAATGAAGTGGTGGTCCGGCCTGAGAACCTGGAAAATCTTCCCGGGGTGGCAGATACTTTTCCTCAGCTGGCTGAGGCGGCTGAAACGGGCAGTCCGGTGCTGGTGGGTTCCGGGGAAGAGAAGCTTATTGGTTATTCCAGGTATTTCCGGCCTTTAAACTGGTATCTGAGCGTTCTTATCCCCAGACAGGAAATCCAGGCTCCAGCCCGGGATCTGGTCAGAGGACAGTCCATGATCATAGGGGCCATATTTCTGGTGGGCATTCTGGCCGCCCTGCTGCTGGTCCGGCAAATATCAAGACCGCTGGGCATTCTGGCTGGGGAAGCCAGGGAATTGGGCAGCCGGGATCTGACTGATGAGGATTCCGGGTCTGAGGCCCTTGAAAGGCTGACCCGCAAACATCACGATGAAGTGGGCGATCTGGCCAGATCATTTGTGCTGATGCAGGAAGAACTGCGCAAGAATGTCCGCAGTCTGATGGAGACCACTGCAGCCAAGGAGCGCTATGCCAGCGAACTGAATATGGCCAGGGAAATTCAGATGAGCATGGTCCCCAAGACTTTTCCCGCCTTTCCGGAAATCAGGGAGTTTGACATCTATGCTCTGCTGGAATCAGCCAGGGAAGTGGGTGGAGATCTTTATGATTTTTTTATGCTGGATGAAAATCAGCTCTGCTTTACTGTAGGGGATGTTTCAGACAAGGGCATGCCAGCGGCCCTGTATATGGCCATTACCAGAACCCTGGTCCAGAGCCATGCAGGTAAAGAGTCATCTCCGTCCGCCATCATGACCAGGGTTAACAATGATTTGAGCCGGGACAATCCCAAAAGCATGTTTGTGACCATGATCGTGGGCATCCTTAATATCAGGACCGGCCGGGTAAGGTATGCCAATGCCGGTCATAATCTGCCGGTGGTTATCCACAGCAGCGGGGAATGTTCCTTTGTCCAGGGCATCAGCGGGCCAGTGGCCGGGGCCATGGAAGGCATTGAATATAAGGAACTGAGTCTGGATCTTGAGCCTGGAGACGGTCTCTTTCTGTATACCGACGGAGTTACTGAAGCCATGAACCCTGATAAGGAGCTTTTTTCCGATGAAAGGCTGCTAAAGGATGTTTGCGGGGCAGGGACCACAGATACCCGGGAAATGGTCGGGCTTATCAGAAAGAAGGTTAAGGATTTTGCTCAGGAAGCATCTCAGTCTGATGATATAACCATGCTTATGCTCAGATTGAATAAAACTTAACGTAACAGTTCAGCGCTTTTTTAGGGATAAAAAAACTTAACATGGAGCAGACAATGAAAGCAATATTCAAGATTTTCGCTGCAGGGATTCTGCTTTTTATCGTGACCCAGGGTGTCTTTGCTGAAAATTATCCTGTTCAGCCTCCGGACAGCGTGGAGGAGAAATTCCGGGTGGGTTATCTTGAAGGAGGAGAATTTCCCGACTACCAGATAATTTTTCTGCAGACCCTTAAGGGCCTTATGGAACTGGGCTGGATTGAACCGGTTAAGTTTCCAGAGGAATATATGCCTGATCACGCTTCCATGTGGCAGTGGGTGACTGAGAACGTCAAGTCGGATTACATAGAGTTTGTGCCGGATGCTTTTTACAGCTCCGGGTTTGATGAGGACAGGCGTAAGCAGACCAGAGAGAAACTTTTGAAAAGGCTTCAGGAAAAAGGGGATATTGACCTTATACTGGCCATGGGGACCTGGGCCGGGCAGGACCTGGCCAATGACATGCACTCAGTGCCCTCTGTGGTCTGCTCCACCAGTGACCCTATTGGATCCGGAATTATTCCCTCTGCTGATAATTCAGGCTATGATCATCTCCACGCCAAGGTGGAGCCGGACAGGTATATGCGCCAGGTCAGGCTGTTTCATGATATCATTGGTTTTGACTCCCTGGGGCTTGTTCATGAAGACAGCGCCGATGGCAGGACTTATGCAGCTGTGGCAGATGTGGAAAGGGTGGCCCGGGAAAGAGGGTTTGAACTCAAGACCTGCCATGCCATGACCAGCGGGGTGACCCGGGAACAGGCTGAAGCTGAGGTGCTTGCCTGTTACCAGGAGCTGGCCCCCCAGGTGCAGGCCCTGTACATGACAGTGCACCGGGGCGAAAACCTGGACAACCTTCCCAATCTGCTCAGGCCCCTTCTGGACAATCAGGTGGCCAGTTTCGCCATGGCCGGATCAGAGTTTGTCAGGCACGGAGTGCTTCTCAGCATTGCCCATGCCGGGTTTTCCTATGTGGGCATGTTTCATGCCGAGACAGTGGCCAGGATATTCAATGGAGCCTTGCCAGGAGAACTGGAGCAGGTCTGGAATGCACCGCCCAAGATTGCCATCAACCTGGAAACCGCGGAAAAGATAGGCTTTAACCCTCCTTTTGATGTCCTGGCTGCTGCGGCTGATATTTATGAAGTTATTCATCCGGTGGAGTAATTGTCAGCCTGGCAAGTCACCCCGGGGACTGATCCAGCTACAGAGACAGGCTGCAGCCGGCAGTTAAGTCCAGGAGCCTCAGCCCAAAGCTTATCTCTGCCCTG